>CAZHUX010000045.1:0-15699 GCA_964535445.1 uncultured Galactobacillus sp.
GTCATATAGTCTCCTTAATTAAATAATTAAATTAAATATTAACTATTTCAATTGGATAAATTAAATATACCGCCATATACTAACAACTGTAAAGAAAAAGACAGATCAGTAAATGATTTGTTAAGGAGGAAAAAATATGAGCAGAACATTAGTGATCTATTATTCAAGAAGCGGACAGAATTATGTAAATGGAAGTGTCAGAAGTCTTGAAAAGGGAAATACGGAAAGAGTTGCGGAATTTATTCAGAAAGCTGTTAATGCTGATTTATTCAAGATTGAAACAGTCAAGACATATGACAGTGATTATTACAAGTGCATCGAAGATGCGAAGGAAGAACTTCGTAAGAAAGAACGTCCAGAATTAAAGGAATACCTGGATGATATCTCTGACTATGACAATATTGTCGTAGCCGGACCTTGCTGGTGGGGTACATATCCTATGGCAATTGTCTCACAGCTTGAAAGACTGGACTTTACCGGTAAGAAAGTATTCCCGGTCATGACCCATGAAGGATCTGGTCTTGGTGGAAGCGTACAGGCTTTAAAGAAGTACTGCAAGGGTGCTGAGATTGGTGAAGGTCTTGCAGTCCATGGCGCAGATGCACCTAGATCCGAAGGTGTTGTAAAAGCATGGGCAGAAAGGAATCTTCTGTAAAGAGAGCAGTAATCATGAGCGTATTTGAAGATTTAAAGAATGGTGCATCTTACGATATCAGAGATGAGAAGTATCAGAAAGAAGTACATGGTGAGATAGACAGATGTGATCATCTGTGCTGGAAAATCAACACAACGGATCCTGCTGAAAAAGAAAAGATCAGAGAACTTGAAAAAGAACTGTTTAACAATACAGCAGGGGAAGGAGCTTTCTTAACTTCACCTTTGCATATCGATTGTGCTAACAATGTAAAGCTTGGTAAGAATGTGTATATCAACCATGATGTAGATATGATGTCATTAGGCGGGATAACGATTGACGATGGTGTCATGATCGGACCGGAATGCGGTTTCTTTACGGTCAATCATGAACCTAAGAATATCCGGGTTGTAAAAACCAAATCCATTCATATTAAGAAGAATGCATGGCTGGGCGCAAGAGTCAGTGTATTGCCTGGTGTTACGATTGGTGAAAATGCTATTGTCGGTACTGGTGCGGTTGTCACAAAGGATATTCCTGATAACTGTATTGCCGTAGGAAATCCGGCCCATGTGATTAAAAGAATATGAGTGATGCAGAAGTACTGAAGTCTCTTTATCAGGAGATGTATCAGGCAATGATTCACAAGGATTTAAATACTCTGGAAAGAATTCTGGATTCAGGTTTTGAGCTGATTCATATGACCGGCATGCATCAGTCAAAACAGGCATTTATCCAGGCGGTTATGAATGGAACATTGAATTACTATACCGAGATAACGGATGACACAGATATCTCTGTACATGGAAACAATGCCAAAGTGATTGGAAAATCCAGAGTGAATGCCGCGGTATTTGGCGGAGAGAGATACACCTGGAGATTAGAACAGGATCTTACCTGTCATAAGATGGCAGATGGTAATTGGAAGATTATGAAATCTGCGGCTTCAACCTATTAAGAAAGGAAAAGAATATGGAAAACTTTATACATAATATTCCGACAGAACTGTATTTTGGAAAAGGACAGATCAGTCATCTGGCTGAATTATTAAACCGCTATGGAAAGCATGTACTGCTTTCTTATGGTGGCGGATCCATTAAAAGAAATGGTTTATATGATGAGGTTATGAATATCCTTAAGGATAATGACAATACCGTAACTGAGTTATCCGGTATTGAACCAAATCCAAGAATTGAATCGGTAGAAAGAGGCGTAAAGCTTTGCCGTGAAAATAATATCGATGTTATTCTTGCGGTTGGTGGCGGAAGTGTCATTGACTGCAGTAAGGCTGTAGCCTGTGGAACATTCTATGATGGAGATCTCTGGCAGATGGTAGAAACAGCATCTGAAGAGAGAAAGGCTTTGCCTTTGATTGTTATTCTGACAGCTTCCGCAACCGGTTCAGAATTTGATGATGGTGCTGTTATCACAAACATGAAGGAGAATAAAAAGCTTGGCGGCAGTTATACATTCCCGAAAGCATCTATTTGTGATCCGACATATACCTTCTCTGTCCCTGCCCGTCAGACCGCTGCTGGCAGCGCAGATATCATGAGTCATGTCATGGAAGGGTACTTTGCCCGCACTGAGGATTGTGATCTTTCTGAGGCAATGGAAGAAGGAATACTGAAGTCTGTGATTAAGAATCTTCCGATTGCCTTAAAGGAACCGGATAACTACAGTGCCCGGGCAAATCTGATGTATGATTCAGATATTGCCTGTTCCGGTATGCCTGCTTATGGGAAAGAAAGCACAAACTGGCCATGTCATGCCATGGAACATGAATTAAGTGCTTATTATGACATTACCCATGGTGTAGGTCTTGCAATACTGACGCCAAGATGGATGTCCTATGTTCTTAAGAAAGACCCGACTGTTGCTCATCGCTTTGCCAGATTTGCCAGAAATGTATGGGGACTTGAAGGTGATGATGAGATGAAGTTAGCTGAGGAAGGTATTCAGAGCCTGTATGATTTCTTTAAATCTGCCGGTATTCCGATGACTTTAACAGAACTGCATATGGATGATCAGTATTTCAAACCAATGGCAGAGGATGCCGTAAAGCTCTTCGGCTTACAGAATGCATATGTACCTTTAACGCCAGAAGATGTTGTCAATATTTATAAGGCTTGTTTATAAAAGTGAATAACATTCAGATACCAGATTTCAATATTGTGAAATCTGGTATTTTTATCTTGTGGAAATTTTCATATTCCATTAATTTATAGGCAGAAATCAATATGGATGAGAGAAATTATCGTAACATTCTGGAACAGATGGATGAAGGTATTGCCTTCTTTCGTCTGATACTGGATGAAGAGAAGAAACCAAAGGCATCTGTAATAGAGGCATGCAACAAGCATTATCTGGATGTTTCCGAAGAAGCAGGAATTGGCAGAGATCAGATTCTTCATCATTCCTATTATGATATTGCGCCAGATCATGATCCAAGATGGGATTATTACATCTATCAGGCAGCTATCCTGCGTAAGCATGTACATGGAGAATTCCGCAACCGGGAATTCGGAACATGGATGGAGTTTACAGGTGGTCCTGCCATAGAAAAGGATACATGCTGGCTGATGTTTATTGATCATACCAAGTATCAGAATGAAAATGAAAGACTTCTGAAAGAAAGAAATATTGATCAGTTAACAGGTGTGAATAACCGCAATGCGTATGAAGATGCTATCGAGGAATATAAGCAGAAGTCTGTACCTGTAGGAGTGGTTATGGCTGATATCAATGGATTGAAGGAAGTCAATGATAACCATGGTCATATGCAGGGGGATCAGAAAATTGAAGCGGCAGCTGTATTTTTATGCAGTATAAACAGTAAAGAACTGCCTTATCGTATCGGTGGAGATGAGTTTGTCCTGCTTATAGATGATTGTTCTGAAGAGGATGTAAAGAAGGCAGTGGAACATATCAGGAAATATCAGAAGATATCTGTTTCCTGTGGTGGTGCCTGGACAGCAGATAGCAGAGATATAGATACAGCCCTATCTGAAGCAGACAAAGCCATGTATGAAGATAAGAAACTGTATTACAGAAATCATGAAAGAAAACATGTGAAATGACAGATATTCAGAAAATACTTACCGGTAATAAAGCATATGATTCAGGTTATAATCCTGAAACCACCCAGTTACAAAGCAAGGCAAAAAAGCTGTGTTGGGAATATAACAGGACCAGTCCTGATGATTTAGAAAAACGAAAAGAAATACTGCATGAATTATTTGGAACATGCAGTGATCAGACATGGATAGAACCATCTTTTCATTGTGATTATGGATTTAATATTCATACTAGCGGCATGACCTTTATTAACTATAACTGTGTGATTCTGGACACTTCACCAGTACATATTGGTGAGAGTGTTTTCATAGCACCAGGTGTATGCATTGCCTGCTCTGGTCATGCCATAGATCCTGAACAGAGAGCTTCTGGCATTGGTACATCAGCACCGATTACAATTGGAAGCCGTGTATGGATAGGCGCAAATGCGGTAATATGCGGTGGTGTGACAATAGGCGATGGCTCTGTTATCGGGGCAGGAAGTGTGGTAAATCATGATATTCCTGCTGGTGTTGTGGCTGCCGGCGTACCATGCAGAGTGATTCGTAAGATCAATGAAAAAGACAAGATAAAACCCGAAGACTTAAAGTTCTAGGAATTATCTGTCATATACATCTCAGCATCATATAAAAGATCATAGAGAGCATCTTCTGATAAGATGCCTCTTTTTAAGTCTGATGGTATCTTTCCTTTTTCATCTGCCTCATAGTCAGTGATCCAGTCTGTTTCATAATACTGTTCCAGTTTCTTAAGATCTTTCTGGATGGAATCAGTAAAAGGTTTATGTAAAGACATGGTTTCTGATATGCGATCCATGATGGATTCCATCTCTTTAATCCGGTTGATCTGTTTCATGTTATAGTTCATAGGTAAAGCGTAACATACTATGCAGGTATAAGAATATGGAATCTGTTATTGTTTTATTAGTTATCATTGCTTTTTATGAGGTATATCAGAGAGTTCTGAAACCAATGATGGGAAATGGCTCCTCAGATACGGAAGTGAAGAAGGTTTTATCCAGATTATCAGAGAAAGAATATACTGTTTTATCTGATGCATCAGGCTACCTGATTGTTTCTGTATATGGGATCTTTGTTTTAAATATTAAGAAATATACCGGCTGGATTACAGGTAATGAGACAAGTGAAAAGTGGACACAGACGGCTAAGGATACGATTCAGTTTGATAACCCGCTGTTAGAAAATGAAAGAATAACAGAGAACATAAAGAAACTGTTGAAAGAAAGATATGTTCCGATTTATTCACTGGTTGTATTTCCGGATAATACCCGCCTGCATGCAGAAGCATTCCATGCCAGTGTCATACAGTGCAGAAGTCTCCAGAATGAAATACAGAGATTATCCGCAAATGCGGTTATGTCTGTTTCACAAATGAAGGAACTTGCAGGATTGCTGAAGGAGAATATTCATGAGTCAGAGCGTCAATGAAATTAAAATCAGAATCCATGAAGAAAACGATTTATATGATCCTCTGGATCCTGATCAGAAGTATTTATCAGAAGATGTTATTTCTTATATAGAAAAGAGATACAGTGAGAAAACAGAATACGGCATAACCAATATTCATATCATCAGTGATAAGCCGGTTCATTCTGACAGGGTAAAAGAAGCTTTTCACAGATATATAGAAAATGAACAGATTGCGGCTCAAAAGGACCAGCATATGACATCTGTACGTCAGCTCAGATTATTTATCATAGGTGTTCTGTTTATCTCTTTATGGCTGATTGTGTCCGCAAACATAGAGAATGTAGGCGTGGAAGTATTATCTATTATCGGTTCTTTTGCCATATGGGAAGCGGCGGATATATGGATTGTCGGAAAGCCGGAGATCCGTTGGAAGAAAAGAAGACTGCAGAGATTAAAGGACACAAAAATACGTATCACAATAAATACAGCTGCTGAATAGGCAGCTGTATTTCGTTACTGATTAATGCTGATGTTGATGTTGGCATTCTGATAAGGATTCATACTCTGCTGGTTATGGGCAAGACATACCATATTTACATTCTGAATCGCATGACTCATGCCGATGTACTGACCAATACCACATATTAACCATCCGAAGATGACCCAGAGAAGTACATTCCCGCCGCCATGCTGCATATAGAGATGATACTTTGTGATACCGGCAGCCTGGGTTCTGTCTGCCAATGCATACCACCAGTAAATATCATAAATACCGCATGTGATAATACCAAGAAGTACAAACTTCAAAGTACCGCCGGTAGTCTTTCCATCTCCATAACATGCAATGTTTACATCTTTGGCGACACTGTGAACCCAGAATAACTGATAGATACCACAGGTGATTATAGTCAGTATGACATAAGAGAATATGCCTCTGTTTACTTTCAGAATGACATGCATCTGAGCAGCCTGAGCAGCTTCCTGCTGTTCTTGCCTGTCACGTTGTGCACTTTCCGGATGAGAAGCATTATAGGATTCTTTTGCTTTGTTAATTTCATGACTTAACTGTGTGAAGGAATCTTGGAGAGTTCCCACAAATCCTTTTTCCGCATAGAAACTGCTGATGGAAACATGATCCACACATAACAGAATGATGTAAATGATTATACCTGCCGCAGCCGCAAGAATCCCCCAGACAAAGAAACGGCCTGACCAGAATGGATATATAAGGCTTCCTAAGATATTAACAAGGATTTCAATACCTGCCTGCAGTAATGCAGCTATCAGAAGAATATTAAAGTATGTACTGTATTCTTCTCTTTCTGTGTGATTAGCCTGCAGAAACATGACAATTGCCCCGAATACAAATACGGCAGCCAGAACAATATCAAATACATCGAAAAGCAGATCCTGCAGGACATTTAACGGATTTAACAGGAAACTCAGACTGAAATAAGAAAAGAAAGAGAAAATGTTTTTGATAAAACTCCATGCATAGACAATGGCTAGTATTCCGTAAACAGCCATAAATACATAAGCGAATATCTTTATGGCAGTACTCATGGAAGTGCCTGTGTGATGCTGAGGCTGTTGATTCTGATATGATTGTTGAGAATAATTCGGTTGATGAGAAAGCGGCTGACCACAGTGTGGACAGAACTTTGCGTTATCCGGTATCTGTTGACCGCAATTAGGACAATACATAGGAAATCCCCCTTAAGATAATAAACGTATTATATACCGCAATGCTCTTGCCGGAAAACAGTTCCATGGCTCAAAGACAACAATGTCCTGATCAGGTATGGTGAATCTGTAAATCCATGTGCCAAGGAACATAGCGATGATGATTACCTCTAGAATGTGCAGTACTTTAGCCGGAATCCTGTGTCTTAAAAGATAAACAATCAATATCAATGGCAGAGTCCAGAAGAGGGGATGGTAATAAAATGCTTTATGAATATCACCTTTAAAGACAGAAAGCCACGCTCTTGACATACCGCATCCTGCACAAGATATGCCAGTAAGAAATTTAATGGGACAGGTGATATGCAGAACCAGTTCCAGAAACAGATAGAGCAGGATGATTCCTGCAATGACTTTAACAGTGTCGTATCTTTCTTTGTTCATGATTATTATCATAAAACAATCATAAAAGGTTTTGTTATTTCCTTAAGAAGACCTGGATGCAGTACATCTTTCCGCATCAATTGCGATAACAATCATTAACACATATAAAGCATCTTCTTCATTAAGAACATCTATGCCATAAGTATCCGTAAAACGGAATAACTTTCTGTCTATGATGGCAATCTGATTATCGTTGTTGTCATATACTTGCCAACTCCAGTTTAAAAAGTCTCCATCCACATGCCAGCCATTGAAATCCATATCGTATTGTGGATAGAGAGGTGAAAACCTTCTTCTTAACATGCCTTTGTATTCCTCATGGACATAAAACTCAAACTTAGGAAATACCGTCAATACGACTTCCTTAACATTTGCGATATCTTCCCCATCAGGCGTAAAGAAATGAAGATTATGTCCCCAGGATAACTGTCCTTTTACGGTAAAGGCAGTATTTCCTTCTTCATCATATATATCAAAGCTGTCAAACCATGAAAATACTCTCTGCCGGATTGTGAATCTCACTGCAATGCCTCCAGAAGGTCTTTTTCTGCCTGTGCCTGATTTATATACAGAACTGTTTTCAAGCCAAACTTTTCTGCCGCAATGAGATTCTCTTTTGTATCATCTATGAATACAGCATCATTTGGATCAATATGGAATTCATATAACATTGTCAGGAAACACGCATCATCCGGTTTGATGACATGATGCTGGTAAGACCAGAAACAGCCATCCATATACTTTTCAAATGCCAGGGCATCATGACATTCATGATATGTGGTTTCTGAAAAGTTGGAAAGAACATAGGTTTTATAACCCTTCTCTTTTAAACTTCTGACCCATGGGACAGATGTTTCTTTCCCACTGACAAGACCATATTCATGGGTTAAGGAACGATCTATTTCTGTGGCTAAATCCGGTGCATCTTTCTTAAAACGGTTTCTGATTTCTTCATCGGTCAATACACCACGGTCATATTCTTTCCAGTCTTTATGAAGCTGTGTTGCTTTCTTTAATCTTTCCGCAATATCTTCCGGATAGCCAAGATTCAGAAAATAATCATTCAGGTGATAGTTTGTTAATACACCACCTACATCAAAGATAACAGTATTTCTCATTATGCATCCTCCAGAAAATTTGTGACAAAAGAAACAGTCTCATCACTGAAATCATGTAATTCATCCATGGTAATGACATGATGCTGTACCAGATCAGCGATGAGATACAGGGCAGTAGAACGTCTTACGTCATCGACCAGTACACCGGGATTCTTTTTATCTTCTTTGATATGTTTATCAAGTGCCCAGAATCTTGTGGAGGCAGGTTTGTCTTCATGAATGACAGATTCATATTCCTGTAAAAGATGTTCCATGTACCTTTCCTGCCATTCGGGAAGCTTATTACGTAATAATTTCCAGTCTTTTTCTTTTATGTTCATAGGTAAAGTATCGCATGAATTTGTATTTTGTGCATAGTAGTATAATAGGAGATTGTTTTAAGGAGTTTCAGAATGATTTTTGCATTAAAAGGGCAGATTGCCTGGTCAGAGAGTTCTGATGAGATTCGTACATCAGAAGACAGTTATCTTGTTATAGAAGATACAAAATGTGCAGGTGTATATAAGCAGCTGCCGGAAAAATATAAGAATATTGCGATAAGAGACTGCGGAACATGTCTGATTATTCCGGGTATGACAGATCTGCATACCCATGCATCACAATATGCCATCCGTGGTACCGGTATGGATACAGAGTTACTGCAATGGTTAAAGACCTATACATTTCCTGAAGAAGCCAGGTTTTCTGATCTTTCCTATGCGGATAAGGAATACAGTCTTTTTGCGGATGAGATGCGCAGAGGATGGACAACAAGAGCCTGTATCTTTGCGACATTACATACATCTTCCGTTATGGAGTTAATGGATCTGATGGAAGAAACAGGACTGATCAGCTGCGTAGGAAGAGTAAATATGGATCGTGATGGTGGTGAGAATCTCTGCGAAGAGTCTGCTGAAAAGGGACTAGAAGATACAGAAGAATGGATCAAAATGTGTCTTGAAAGAAAATATACACGGACATATCCGATTGTCACACCACGCTTTATTCCTTCCTGTTCTGATGATCTGATGAAAGGATTAAGTGAATTAGCACAGAAATATGATTTAAGAATGCAGTCTCATCTTTCTGAAAATCCTGAAGAAGTCAGGCTTGTTCATGAACTGGTTCCTTCTTCCAGAAGTTACACGGATGCCTATGATAACTTTGGTACATTGCGCAATAAACAGTATCCATCCATCATGGCGCATTGTGTCTATACGGATGATGGTGAGATAGAGACATTAAAGAAACACGGGACATGGATTGCCCATTGCCCTGGTTCTAATATGAATCTTGCCAGTGGTATCGCCCCAAGTGCAAAGTATCTGCGTAAGGGTATCCATATAGGGCTTGGTACAGATGTAGGGGCAGGAGAATCTCTTTCCATGCCGCATCAGATGGTACAGGCACTACAGGTATCGAATCTTTATACAAGACTTGTAGATTCTGATGTGAAGCCGTTAACTTTTGCGGAAGCTTTCTATATGGCTACGGCAGGCGGAGGTGCCTACTTTGAAAAAACAGGCTCTTTCAAGCCTGGTTATGATGCGGATATTCTTGTAATAGATGATACAGCAGCCGCCTATGACAGACATACAGATATAGAGCAGCGTCTTGAAAGAGCAGTATATCTGGATGGTGAATGCCGTATGGTTTCCAAGTATGTGGCCGGGAAAAGAATCTTATAAGATTTCCGGATAAACAATTTTTCCGGTTCCACCGCAATATCTTTCGGTTTCATCTATTAATCTTTGAGCAGTTTCCTTGAGATAATCATCTGAAACAGCTTCATTTCCCTGCACAATATAGAACAGATTCTTCGTAGAAGTATCTACCTTTGTTTTTTCTACCTGTCTGATTTCCAGTCTGCATAATACTTCATTAGCATCATCGCAATAGCAGTATTCATGTGGATTGACCGGGACTGGTTCATTCAGACCAATCGGTACAAACTTCTCACTGCCATCAGTGAAACGCAATGTGACATTGCCATCCACATGGTCAATATCATGAGCACCTAAGGCAAGTTTTGACTCCATGGAGATGATGTTATAGAGATCAACTACCTGGTTGATGAAAGGTACATCCCCATGTTTTCTTAAAGCACGGATCAAATTCTCACTGGCCGGAATGTTCTTTCTTCTCTTGACACCAGAATGATCATGAAGAATATGGAAACCTTCTAATATCGGATCAGCATGATAATCCAGGTTTTCATATTCTTTTAATAATCTTTGAATAATATCTTCTCTTTTCTGTTTCCATTCTTCATTTTCTTTGGTGTTGTCTATGTCTTTCATAACGACATAGACTATTTTCAAACCTGTATCCAGGACGTCCTGGTTTACATAAAATTTAATCGTATCAGCATTACTCATGATTTACGCTCCTGTACATATTGGAAGAAAGCATGCACTTCTTCTTCACTGTTTAATCTTGCGGTATACATATATCTGCCCATCTGCGGCCAGTTCATTGGCGGCATCTCTTCATGCATCTTCATGACGGATCCATATTTGTTCATGATTTCATTATCATCATGGACATACTGGAAGCCATCTCTTCTAGAAGCATAGGCACAATAGGCATGATCATTACTATCAGCTAACAGCCTCTTATCGGCAGTAACCATATCCGCATAGATCTGATATACATCGGTATTATGCGCAAAATTCATCATATCCGGTGTATAGCCGCCGGCCGGTCTCATGTTTACTTCCAATGCCACAAAGTCACCTGCATTCCCTAATCCCGGTTTATCATGGTTCAGGCAGAAGAATTCAAGATGTACGAATCTGGATCTGACATTAAAAGCTTTGACTGTTTTACGTCCTAATTCTCTTAACTGATCCGGTACATAAGGTGCTGTGTAATACCAGAGATCTAATTGCTTTTCCACAATATCCATAACAGAAGGAGGCCAGTGGGTCATGGATTCAAATAATGGATCACCATGAGAGTCCACAATGGCATCATAGGAACAGATATCCCCGTCAATAAATTCCTCACATACATAAGGAACACCCGGATAGTTTTTAAAGAAGTTATCAAGATCCGTATCATTCTCTAACTTCCATGTATTGGTCGCCCCTACGCCAATGTCAGGCTTGACAATAACCGGATATCCGGTTGTGTTTATGAATGATTTAATAGCATCATAGGAAGACGCATCTTTTATCTTACATTGCCTTGCGGTAGGAATATTGTTATCAAGGTATATTTTCTTCATCAGACTCTTTTCCTTGATGAAGTCGATCTGATTGTTTTCTATACCGGTAGTGATATTAAAGTCTGTTCTCAGGTGTGCATCTGACATCAGCCAGTATTCATTATTGGATTCAATCCAGTCTATCTTTCCATATTTAAAGGAGAAAAATGCGACTGCTTTGAACATCTGCTTATAATCACCAAGATCTGATACAAGGTAATACTCGGTTAATGCATTTTTCAGACGTGGATCCAGACTGTCATAAGGACTGTCACCGATGCCTAATACATTGACATGATTCTTATGAAGACGGTCACAGAAATTCCAGTAATCTTTAGGAAACTGCGGCGATACAAAGATAAAATTGAGCTGTCCATTTTCATTCATATACAGACCTTCACTTTCTGTATCATACACATTCTGTCATTGAAACAGAATTCGATCATTTCTTTGAACAGATATAGATTCTCTCTATAAGAAGAATATATGTCTGTACGTGCTTATTATAAACAAAAACACTTGTGAAATACTCACAAGTGCCTGTTAACTTATAATTCTTCAGCTGTGACTGCTTCTGTTTCCTTATTTCTTCTGAAGACTGCTCTGAATAAGAACCTGCATAATGGACCGGCAATAATAAACTGCATGGCATAAGCAGCCGGTAAGTTCATTGCCCAGGTCTGGGCAAAGGTTCCAAAGGAAGGTGTCTTGAATAAGAATGTTGCGATGCATGACATCATCGGACACATTAATGCACAGATACAGAAGCTGATAGCATAGGTGATGAATTGCGGACGGTCAGTCGGACGCATGAATGTAAAGGCAAGCTTAGGTGCCAGTTTACCGGCAATAAACAGTTCCAGTATGACCGCGACCGGCCACATGATTCTAAGCTCTCCGAAAGCCATCAGGAAGACTTCATTTGTGCATCCTCCGATGTTGAGACTGATGTTATAACAGATCATTCCATATACCATGACAAAGGCCATGACAATTGTAAAAATAACATTTTCAAATTTTGTTTTCGGCATAATTTTCTCCTCCTCGAATGTCTCAGGGCGCAAAAGAAAAGACCGGAACTTTCGTCTCGATCTTCTCTGCGACTACCATTGACTGCGAATGACTTTACCATAATTGATGAAATGATGTAAGTGATTTTTTCTTGCAATATAAATGATATTCTTTATAATGCTGTATGTCCGAAATCAGACAATGAGGTATTTATGGATTATCCGAAAGAGATTAATTACACAATTAATGAAATCATGCATATATATCATCAGTTCAATGTGCATCTCGGGATCAGTGACAGTGTGAGTGACATTCTGTATGTACTGGAACAGGAAGGCGGCAGCTGTGATCAGAAGTCTTTGTATAAGTTTACAATGGCAAGCCGCAAGACAATCAGTTCTGCATTACAGAAGATGCAGAAAGAAGGGTATCTTACCATTCATAAAAAGAATGGCAGAGAGAATGTTGTTTCTTTAACAGATAAGGGATCAGATCTTTTAAAACAGACTGAGGCAGAAATCACAAAGGCAGAAAACCAAGTATATGGCTTATGGTCAGAGGAAGAACTGTCTTTTTATTATGAGCTTAATAAAAGGTTCAGGAAGGGAATGCAGGAGAAATTAGAGAAGATGAAGGGAGAATCATGATTCAGTTAAATGAGCATTTTACATATCGTAAATTATTAAGGTTTACATTCCCATCTATCATTATGATGATCTTTACTTCTGTCTATAGCATGGTGGATGGATATTTTATTTCCAACTATGTTGGTTCTGTGCCTTTTGCGGCAGTGAATCTGATTATTCCTGTATTGATGATATTCGGGGCTTTCGGTACCGTATTTGGGACCGGTGGAAGTGCACTTGTGTCAATGGTAAGAGGGGCAGGCAGAAATAAAGAAGCCAATGAAATATTCTCTTTTATTGTTTACTTTGTCATCATCTTTGGTATTTTGGTATCGGTGATTGGTTATTTCCTATGTGAGCCTGCCGCAAAATTTTTAGGTGCAGATGCAGAGATGTTACCGTATTGTGTGATCTATGCAAAGATCAACATGCTGGGTAATATGCAGTTTATGTTACAGTATATGTTCCAGTCATTTATGGTTGCGGCAGAAAGACCGAAGCTGGGGCTTGGCGTTACGGTAGCTGCTGGTGTTACAAACATGATTCTGGATGCATTATTTGTGGGAAAGCTTGGCATGGGAGTCGATGGTGCTGCCTGGGCTACGATTATATCCCAGACGGTAGGAGGCATCATTCCTCTTATCTACTTTATTCTTCCTCAGAAGACACCATACCGACTTGGTAAGACACATTTCAGTTTCAGATGGTTATGGCAGGCAGCCTCCAATGGTGCATCAGAGTTCATGTCAACAATCTCTTCTTCCATCGTATCCATGCTGTATAACTTTCAGCTTCTGAAGTTTGCCGGAAGTAATGGGGTTGCGGCATATGGGGTAATCATGTATGCCAATTTCATTTTCACAGGTGTTTATTTCGGCTATACGATGGGTTCTGCCCCGGCCGTCAGCTATCAGTATGGCGCCGGCAATACAGATGAATTAAAGAGTCTTTTAAAGAAAAGTCTTGTTTTAATCAGTATCTTTGCGGTTACCTTAACCGGATGTGCTGAGTTATTGGCAGAAAGGCTTGCGTCAATCTTTGTCGGCTATGATGCAGACCTGCTGGCATTAACGACAAATGCATTCAGAATTTATGATATTGCCTTCCTGTTTATGGGCTTTAATGTATTTGGATCAGGGTTCTTTACGGCTTTAAACAATGGTAAGGTTTCCGCATTTATTTCTTTCTTCAGAACTCTGGTACTGCAGTGTGTATGCATAGTACTGTTACCGGCGTTATTAGGAATCAATGGTGTGTGGATGTCTGTGGTTGTCGCAGAAGTGCTTGCCATAGTAATCACATTTGCTTTATTGAAGAAATACAAGAGTGTTTACCATTATGCATGAGAGAGAGGATATTCCTTTCTCTCATGTTTATCCCTGTAGTTCTGCATATACTCACGGGGTGTCATATGGTAATAACGATGAAAGGCTTTATAGTAGTTGGTTGTGCTTGTATAGCCGGTGGCTTCAGCTATTTCTTCATTGGTAAGATCTGTGCCTTTCATGAGAACAACCGCATGTTCCATGCGTTTCTCTAATAATATTTCAGAAAATGTCTTCCCTGTTTCCTTATGCAGTAAAGAAGAAATATAGTTAGGATGATAGGAAAAGTGTTCGGATAGTTCCTGCAGAGAGACAGTCTGGAAATGGTCATCCATATAGGCAAGTATTTTATTTAAAGGTGTATCGGAAGATACATCTTCTTTTGTATTGGTCACAAGATTGGCATCGGTATGATAGGTTCTTGCGACAAGCAGATAAAGGGTTACAGCCATGGATAAGAGAACCTGCTGTGTATCTTCTTTCCGGTTGGCATATTCCATAATCATGTTTTCAAGCAATGGTTTTACTTCCTGTACATTCTTAAAGGAAAAGTGAAGGTATTTATCAGAGTATTTGTTTGTTTCAGGATCTATGAAGAAATGAAACAGGGTATTATCAGACGCAAAGGTCTGTAAGAAGTTTCTGAAGAATACTTCCTTTCTGATCAAGACACCAATAATAGTGGACTCTATACCTTCTATGGAACGTAAAGCATAGCCTGAAAATGGCTGCCCGATATAGCATTCACCCTGATGAATGGTAATCAGATTGGCTTCAAGATCTGATAAGGCCGCATAGTCATTGTGATAAGCATAGTTAAAATAGATGAAGTCATGACGATGGAATGGTTCATGAATCGTATTTCCCTGATAGACGCATACCATGACATTTTCATCTTTTCCACCCGGCCACAGGTTCTTGAGATAATCATGACCCTCTTCTTTGTAATGATGGAATGTAAAGTCAAGATGAGTAAATTCATCTGCTAAGAAAGCAATGCTTTGTTTGAGATTCTTATCTTTCATAACATCAGTATATCTTAAATAATGACATACAGATAATTCAGACCTGATAACAGACTTCAAAAACAGGTTTATATTGGATACAGGCTTTTATGAATAAGTTCTTAAACTTTCTAAAATATTTTTGAGGGTTTTGTCTTT
>CAZHUX010000046.1:0-14775 GCA_964535445.1 uncultured Galactobacillus sp.
GCAGACTTTACTTTCTGATACCTTTCTATCTGTTTAACTATGAAAAGGACATCAGGAAGTATTCTGTAGATGAAGATGTCTCCTGAGGATATTGCAAAGAAGATGAATAAGCCTCTGGATATGGTACAGAAAGTTATTCAGAGCCTTAAAAGTGAGAAAACAGAATAGAACAATACAGGCACTGCGAATGCAGTGCCTTATCATTACTTATTTCCGTTAATCGCATGCGGAAGATACAATTCTTCCAGATATTGACAATCCTCATCAGTGATTGTGACATCCATAGCTTTTACTGCATCATCGAAATGAGGAATCTTTGTAGCACCTACAATTGGTGCTGTGACACCTTTATGATACAGCCATGCAAGAGAGATCTGCGTCATGGACACATGATACTTATCCGCAAGATCATGAACTCTGTCGATGATTTCCAGATCATTATCTTTGTAGCTGTCATATCTGCGTCTGATGACCTGATCACTCTGACTGCGGGTGGAGCTGCTTGTCCAGCCTGTATGAGATAAATGTCCTCCGGCTAAAGGTGAATAAGGGATCTGTGAGACGCCATACTGTTTCAGTAATGGAATCATTTCTCTCTCTTCTTCACGATACAGCAGGTTGTACTGATCCTGCATGGTTGAGAACATCGTCCAGCCATTCTTTTCAGCACAGATCATCATGTTATGAAACTGATAAGCATACATTGCGGAAGCTCCGATAGCCCTGACTTTACCTGCTTTAACCAGTTCATCTAGAGTTTCCATCGTTTCTTCTATCGGTGTATCATAGTCAAACCTGTGAAGCTGATACAGATCTACATAGTCTGTCTGCAGTCTTTCCAGAGATCCGTCAATTTCTCTTAAAATAGCTTTTCTGGATAAGTGTCCTTCATTGTAATAGACCTTTGTCGCAATAACTATTTTTTCTCTTGGAATATGCAGTTCTTTTATTGCCCTTCCGATATATTCCTCAGATGTTCCATGGGAATACTGGTTTGCTGTATCAATGAAATTAACCCCCATGTCATATGCATGGGCAATCATGTCTTTTGTCGCTTCGGGATCTAATGTCCATTGATAGAAATCATCAGAATGTGCCCCGAATGACATGCCTCCGATACAGATACGGGATACTTCTATATCTGTATGTCCCAACTTTGCGTATTTCATTTCTTCAGTTCCAATCCATCATGGAAAGCATTTCCAACTGCTTCACCAATGACTCTGTATTTATTCATGGAAGAATCAAAGATAATCGGATGCATCTTGTCAAAGTCTACCTTACCATCTGTAAGTACAGACTCATCAGCTAATGTACTGACTACTTCACCTGTCAGAATGCCATCTTCGAAAGACTTTACTCTACATTCCAGCACAACCGGAAATTCTTCAATAACCGGCGCATTAACATGTGGTGCTTTTGATACATGTACGCCTGCTTTTTCAATCTTGTTTACATTTCTGCCTGTTTCTACGCCAAAGTAGTCCGCAATCTTCTCTGTTTCCTTTGTCGCAAATGCAACTGTGAATTCTCCGGTTTCCTTCATATTATCCGTTGTCTTATGACTGCCAAGAGAAACTGTCAATTCACTGTAATCTGTCTGGATAGCCCATGCGGCATTCATTGCATTCGGAACACCGTTCTTATCATATGTTCCGATAATAATGACTGCCTCTGGTGTAAACAGCATGTTCTTTAATTCTTTTTTCATACTCATACCTCGCTATATTCATTATACAGATAAAAGCCATCCGGAAATGACCGAATGGCTGAATCATAATACATAAAACAGAAAATCAGAGATTCAAACGGAACACCTGCCATCCGGAGATGGCTGCCCTGATGTTCTACACTCATGGCCTCCTTCCAAAGAGATGTCATATGACAATCCATAGAATGTCTGAGCCTGTCAACAAATGAAGTCAACAGCTCTTCTCTATAAGTATTATATAATAATCTTGGCATTGTTTAGTGAGGTTTTTATGAAAGTAAAGAACTGGAGTTATGAAGAATATCCTGAATTCTCTTATGATAAAGCAGATGGTGTGATTCCATCTGATGGTAACGAGATGGGCGTACAGTATATTCCTGATGTCGTATACGCATCATATGAGAATATCTCTTTAACATTACAGATGCTCATTCCGTACAGCCGCAATACACCAGCTGGCAGTAAGTCATATCCATGCATTGTCTATGTTCAGGGCAGTGCCTGGAAGAAACAGGATGTTTATGGAAGTATTCCTTTGGTTTCAAAGTTAGCGGAAAGAGGTTATGTCTGTGCTGTTGTACAATATCGTGATTCTTCCATTGCGTCATTTCCTGCCCCGGTTATTGATGCAGAAAATGCGGTCAGATTCTTAAGAAAGAATGCTGAAGAGTTCAATCTTAATAAAGATGAAATCATCATGGCAGGTTCTTCTTCTGGTGGTCATACAGCTGTCTATACAGGTATATTGAATACAGATGAAACAAAGGATAACCTGTATCCCGGTATTACTTCAAAGACAAAAGGAATCATTGACTACTATGGTTCTGTTTCAGTTATGGCAGAGGATGCCAATCCTTCTACTTTAGATCATTGTCTTCCTACATCTCCTGAAGGAATGGAAATGGGCGGGGTTAACTTAAGAGAACATGAAGATCTCAGAAGAAAGCTTTCCTGTGAATGCAATATCACAGAAGACACAGATATGCCGCCTGTATTAATCATTCATGGCACAAAGGACAGAACGGTGAATCCATCTGGTTCAAAGGCACTCTATGAACAGCTGAAGAATACAGGTCATGAAGCATATTTCTATCTGTTAAAAGGGGCGGATCATGGCAGAGCTGAATTCTTCAAAAAGGAAGTACTGGATCTTGATGAACGTTTTATAAAACACTGCTTAGACAAATAAAAACAGGCTCACACCTGTTTTTATTTACCATCCGGGAAGCTTGTATAGAATTCATGTTCTTCTAATGGAAGACCTTCTTTTTGTTCTTCACTATGGATTGCCTTGATTAAGAATGCCATATTCCTGCCAAGGTTTCTCATTGTCTGCAATCCTTCCAGATCTTTCTTTACATCCTCTGCGGTATAGCCATGTACCTGATTCCAGTAAGTACTGGACACAACCGGCATACCGGAGATTGTAAAGTATTTGTTCAATACATCAAACGAAGCAGTATTACCGCCTCTGCGGCAGCTGACCACAGCAGCACCAACCTTCATATGTTTTGAAAAAGGCGTACTGTAAAACAATCTGTCACAGAAAGATAATATTGTCCCATTCGGAGATCCATAATAAACCGGGCTTCCTATAATCAATCCATCTGCTTCTTTGAACTTCTCTGCCGTTTCATTTACAAGATCATGAAATATACATTCCCCGTGTTCTTTACAATAATGACATCCCGTACATCCTCTGATATCCTGATTGCCGACATGTATTGTTTCTGTCTCAATACCATTCTCTTCTAATGTTCCTGCCACTTCGGCAAGGGCAGTGCCGGTGCATTCGTCCTTTTTAGGACTTCCGTTTAACAGTAATACTTTATAAGCCATATTTTCACTCTTTCCATTCCTAATTATAAACATATACATTGTATTCTATGGTAATCATGCTCTGACAGAATCTGCTATGATGGTATGCATATATAAAGGAGAAATCATATGGATAACAGAATCATGCTGGCAAGTGACTATCAGGAAGGTGCACATCCGGATATTATTAAAAGACTATCAGAAACAAACTTTATCTCAGTCCCGGGATATGGCAATGATGAGTTCTGTAACAGTGCAAAGAAACGCATTCGTATTGCCTGTAACGCTCCTGAAGCAGAAGTAGAGTTTCTGTCTGGCGGCACCCAGACAAACAGAGTCATGATTGATGCATTATTAAAAAGTTATGAAGGTGTTATCAGTGCTGACAGTGGTCATGTCAATGCTCATGAAGCAGGTGCCATTGAAGCAGGTGGTCATAAAGTATTAACAATCAAAGGACATAATGGAAAGATTACGGCAGATCAGATAGAACAGTATATCTATGATTTTGAACATGATGATAACCATGAACATATGGTTCATCCGGGTATGGTCTATCTTTCACAACCTACTGAGTATGGAACTTTATATTCTCATTCTGAATTACAGGCAATCCATGAAACATGTCATAAACATCATATTTATCTCTATGTCGATGGTGCCCGTCTTGCCTATGCACTAGCATGTAAGGAAAATGATGTATCTTTAAGTGATCTTGCACAGTTATGTGATGCTTTCTATATAGGCGGCACAAAGTGCGGTGCTCTGATCGGAGAAGCAGTTGTGATTCCGGACCCTTCTTTAATCCCTCATCTATTCACTATCATCAAGGCACATGGCGCTCTTTTAGCCAAGGGAAGATTATTAGGTATACAATTTGATGAATTATTTAAAGATGATCTCTATATGCATATTGGCGAATCTGCTATATCCCTTGCGGATGATATCCGTAAGATACTTACAGAGAATCACTATACACTCTGCTTTGATTCTCCGACAAACCAGGTATTCTTTGTGATAGATAATCAGAAACTTGATACATTAAACCAGTATGTCCAGTATGGCTTCTGGGAAAAATATGACGATAATAAAAGCATCATCCGTTTTGCGACCAGCTGGGCCACAAAAGAAGATGATGTTAAGAAATTAAAAGATATTATGAAATCCTTATGATTCCCATTCAGGAATAGTATTCACCCATAAATCTTCTATATCCAAAGTGAATCCATTGATTATGGCGATATCCGTTTCTTAGCAGTCCTTGAAGGTTCATACATCATTTCTATCTATCCATTTCATGATTTCACCAATCACAGGCGTATCACAATCCGGCGGTATGACATCCGCATATTTCTTAGCTTCTTCTACACCATTAGATGGCACAAAAGAGACATCTGCCGCCTTCAGCATTTCTATATCATTGACATTATCACCTGCACAAAGGATCTTTTCACCATGGTTATAGTAATGTTCTTTTAACCATCTTACAGCATATCCTTTGTTGATACCGCGGATCATGACATCACTGTGTCCGGGTGCACTGTACATAGCCTGAAACATCGGATAATTCTTATCAATATACTGCTTTGCCTGATCTATGACAGCACTATGTGCATCCAGGGATACTCTTTGTATCTTTGCATGCTTTTCATCTATTTCCTGCAATACCTTATGCATATCCATTTCTGAAATAATTTCTTTGGTATGAATATCTGTTTCCCTGACTTTATAGATCTGATCCGCAAACACAAAGATTCCCAGGTCCTTATATCTTTCATACAGATCCATGCTTAAAGTCTTTATTTCTTTCTGATCAGGAAGAATATGAAAAAGAGGTTCTTCTGAAGGATAACCGACATATGCACCATTATGCAGAATCATCGGAGCATTCTGCATGATATTAATACTCTGCATTTCTTCTTCACCACGGCCTGTCGCTATTGCAAAATGACCGCCTTCTTGGATAAACTCTTCCACACACCTGACATTTCCAGGATGCATCACATCCTGCATATTTGTCAGTGTAAAGTCATAGTCCGCATAGATGACATAAGAATCATACTTCATTTGTTTTCATCATCCTTCGGTTTCTCAGCTACAGGAATCAGCTTTGTCACAAAGGAATTCTGGTCTCTGTTTTTGACATAGAAATATCCAAAGGCACAGAAAACAATCGCACCTATGAAGTTAACAAACAGATCATCCATCGTATCCTGTAAACCGATATCCAGATATCCGTCTTTTAACAAATATGCTTTCCCATCTTTATCTATCACTTCTGTGTGATCAATATTTTTAATAATAACCGGGTCATTGGCACCTTCCGGGTTCAGACTGACTGAAGATATTTCATGAATCCATGTATCCTTCTGCATATCTGTTTTAAAGACCATATCGATCGTATGTTCTATAAATTCCCAGATGACACCGATAGTCATGGAAAAACAGAATGCCATTGTCGCAAGATAGAAAGGTGAAAGATTAATCCTGTCAGAATTACGATTCAGAAGATCTACCATAGAGAAACCGATTGCGGCACATAAGAACCCATTCAATGTATGCAGCATCGTATCCCAGAATGGAATCAGATTATAAAAGTTATTGATTTCTCCTAATATCTCTGCCGCAAAGATAAACAGATAAATAATTGTTTCAAGTGTATCCGGCAGTCTGATCGCAAAGGTATGACTGATTAAATCCGGAAGCGTAAACAGAACCAATGTCAGGATACATAAGAAAACATAGAAGAAAGAGCCTTCCTGAAACTGTCTGATGGCAGTCAGAATTGTTAATAAACGTACCAGAAAGTAAACAGTCCTGGTTGTTCTGCTTTTCAGTTTCTTGGATTTTGCCTGTGAATCAGATATCTTTTTGAAGAATGCCGCATTTCCTTCCATCCATTTGATAAAACGTTTCCCGTATTCACCAATTAAAACAATCAATACAATGACACCTAATATGGCATAGGCACTGGCTGCCATCATCAGCCACACATTATTACCGGCATGATGTTCTACCAGATACATAATGATCCAGGAAGTTAATATAATGGCAATCTTGCCAGATGTTTTCAATGAGCTTACCCAGCTCTGTTTCTTATCTTTATTAGTCATAGTTCGTATTCTATCACAGCTTTCCTGCTATAGAAGGAGTTCTTTCACGTATCATATCCGCAAATCTCTGTGCAGCTAAAGGTAAGGTATCATAACTTCTCCAGGCTAATGCAATCGTTCTGTGAAATTCTTCTTTAATCGGAAGTACCGCAACCCCTTCACTATAGCCCGCAAGTACTGTCTGATATAAAAGAGAATATCCCAGTCCCAGTTTAATCATGGAAAGAATACTGTAATCATCTGTTACTTTATAGAATTCATGAGGCTTTAATCCTGCCTTTTCAAAAGCTTCCAGGGCAACAGAACTTTCGCCTTCATCTAATTCTATAAATGGTTCTGTTTCGAGATCTTTCAAAGAAACAGATTTCTTCTTCGCTAATGGATGATCTTTGGGCAGCACGGCCATCATTGTATCCTGAAACAGATCTACGGTTTCCAGATCATGTACAAAGTCAGGACTGACAAAGCCAAAATCCAGCTTACCGGAAAGAATATCATCCGCAATACTGTTGTAATCTCCCTGTAATAAATCAAAAGATACATCCGGATATATCTCTCTGAATTCTTTCATTAATTCAGGAAGAATGTTTCTGCTTACAGAAGTAAATGTACCGATCCGTATCTTTGCATGAACCAGTCCCTGCATTTCCTGATACTTGTGTGATAATGCCTGTTCATCTGCGACAACTGCCTGTATATAGGGAATATACTGTTCTCCGTCTTTTGTTAAGACAAGCCCATCTCTGCCTCTTTCCAACAGCACACATGACAGTTCTTTTTCCAATGAGCGGATGGATTGTGATACCGCAGATTGTGAGTATCCCAATGTTTCTGCGGCCTTGGTAAAGCTTCCATCCTGCAGTACCTGCATAAATATGTAATATCTGTTATCCATAAGTTTCTCTTATGTTTCTATAATAATCATTTGCTTTACTGATTTCAATTCATACGGTTATATAGATATCACAAAGAGGCGATGCATATGAGTACAGCAGTTTTCCCAAAAGAAAATACAAGAAGTGAATTCTTATCCGGTATGCATGACTGCATACCGGTAGCGACAGGTTACTTTGTAGTTTCCTTTACCTTAGGTATCGCGATGCGTAATGCCGGATTAACACCTGTGGAAGGTCTTCTCTGTTCTTTATTGAATAATGCCAGTGCCGGTGAATATGCAGGCATCACCTGTATCGCATCCGGTACGGGTTATGCCGGTACTGCTTTAATGACACTTATTGCTAACCTGAGATATCTTTTAATGAGCTGTTCCTTAAGTCAGAAGTTTTCAGAGAAAACCCCGTTCTTTCATCGTTTCTTAGTAGGCTTTGATGTAACCGATGAACTGTTTGGTCTGGCCATGGCTCATCCGGGCCCGTTATCTCCTGCTTACTCCTATGGAACCATAGCCTTAGCTATGCCAGCCTGGGGCATCGGAACATTGCTTGGAGTTATGGCCGGCAATATTCTTCCTGCTTCCCTAGTCAGTGCTTTCTCAGCTGCTTTATATGGCATGTTTCTCGCGATCATCGTTCCTCCCGCAAAGGAAAATAAAGCGGTACGTATTCTTGTTTCCATCAGCTTTCTTGCCAGTGTAGCAGCTTCTATATTGCCTGGTATCTCTTCTCTTTCAGAAGGAACCAGAACCATTATTCTGACATTGCTGCTGGCAGGTGGGGCAGCTCTTATTGCACCGGTAAAGGAGGATCAGATATGAATGTTTGGATACAGATTCTGATCATGGCAGGGGTTACATACTTAATCCGTGTACTGCCTTTAACACTCATACGTAAACCTGTTAAAAACAGATTCATCCGTTCCTTCCTGTACTATGTACCTTATGCCGCATTAGCGGTCATGACATTCCCTGCCATATTGAATGCATCTAACTTACAGATAGCAGGTGCTGCAGCTTTCTTTATTGGCATCGTATTAGCATGGTGCGGGGCAGGCTTATTTCCTACCGCAGTTGGCTGCTGTGCCAGTGTATGGCTTATTGAAACAATTGCATCACACATGTAAAAATCAGGGTTTCAGCCCTGATTTTCATATACCAGTGATTTACCTTCCTGATATTCTTTAAGAAGTTGTTTTACCGACTGCGGTTTTCCAAAGTAATATCCCTGCATTTTCGTACATCCGCACTTCTTTAAGAATAATGCCTGTTCTTTTGTCTCTACACCTTCGGTTACGGTCTGGATGCCTGCCTTATTTGCAAGATCCAGCATTTCTTCTATGATCAGACGGCTCATCTTATTCTTATCAAACTGTTTCAGAAACTTCATATCCAGTTTGATTAACTCAAAGTGGAAGTCCTGAAGAATATTTAAAGAAGAATAATCACTGCCAAAATCATCCAGCCATACTTCATAGCCAGCATCATGGAACTGCTGTATGACATTCTTCAGAAGATCTGGTTTTCTTCCTATAGCTCTTTCCGTGATTTCAATTGTAAGCATCTTTCTGCTTATACCGGCTTTATCCAGACGCTCACTGATTCCCTTTACCATGTCACAGGAAGTAAAGTCTCTTTCAGAAAGATTCACGGATACCGGGGCAGCCTGTATCCCCATCTTCTCTTTCATCTTCAGATTCTCAATGACTTTATCAACCATATACAGATCCAGTCTGTATAAAAGACCTGCATCTTCTAATACCGGAATAAAGCTGTCTGGAGGAAGGATACCTTTCTCAGGATCACACCATCTGGCAAGTGCTTCTTCATCTGATACTTTCTTATTTTCTGAAGAAACTATCGGCTGATAATAATCCTGAATCCATCCTTTTTCCAATGCTTCATTAAAATGTGTCAGAATATATTCCTTTAACAGTGCTTTTTGATTCATCTTTTCATCATAGACAACGTACGCTGATGCAAAGAGATTTCTCTTGGAATCACAGGCTGTCTTGGCCCGGTCACATGCAGTTGTCATATCTACAGAAGAATCATCATATACATAAATACCAGCTCTTAACGGAAGTGAGCAGCCATCCACAGCTTTTTTCTCTTCATCAAATATATGTTTCAATGTATCGAATATACCGTCATATTCTGCATATACCGCAAAATGATCAGCACCAAATCTACCGATGTTTTCATTACCAAAGTGCTTCTTCAAGATGTCTGCTGTACTCTGAATCAGTTTGTCTCCCTGTTTGAAACCATAGCGGTGGTTGTAGTACTTTAATCCATCCAGATCAAAGTAAACAATGACAGCCTTCTTATGTTCCTTAAGCATGTCTGTATACCAGGCATTGGCTAATTGAAAGAAATAGAACATATTCGGAAGTCCGGTCAGATCATCATAATTGTTTTTTCTTAATTCTGACTGTATGCGTATATCCTTCTGCAGTTCTTTGCCCAGATGTTCTTTTTCATGATTATGAGACAAGGCATTTGTCTCATCCGTATACCATACATAGGCAAGTCTTGTACCATCTGATCTGTATGCATGTCTGCCAAAGGCATGAATCAGATGATACTTTCTATCTCTTTTGAAATAACTTTTGTATACACAATCATATAAACCGCCATTCTCCGCAAAATCAAAAGCCGCATCCGCAACCCTTGCGGCATCATCCGGTTCTGCCGAAACATACATATCACGGTCTAATATTTCGATTGTCTGATCATAATCCTGCTGTTCAAAAAGATCCATGAATCCTTTCGATACACAGACAGTGACTACTTTCTTATTGATAAACTGATATACCGCTAACGGTACAACCAGATTTTTAATAACATTCTTTTCCTCTTCAGGCATTGCATATATGTTCATATAAATCTCCGGATAACATAATCTTTTTTATAATATCACATTTGATACAACCGTCTTAACAATGAAATAAATCACATACATTTTTATGATATGATTCTCATAGAAATGAATCATAGAATCATAATTACATAAAGGAGGATCTATTATGGGACTTGTTTTAGCAGCAGCTCACGCAGCCGGCAGTACATTACGTGATCAGTGGAAAGAGTATTTCTACTGTGATTCTATTCCTTCAGATACTATCTGTGTAAAAGGTCATAAGAAGACAACAGGTTTTTTAAACAGAGGAAATGATGATGTCATAACAGATGGTTCCATCATTGATGTAGCAGACGGGCAGTGCATGATCATTGTGGCATCCGGTCAGGTATATGACGTATGTGCAGAACCTGGTGTATACCGCTATTCCAACAAGAGTGAGCCTTCCTTATTTGTCGGAAATTTAGGATCTTCCATCAAGGATGTCTTTGCGAAGATGGGTGAACGCATTACTTTCGGTGGTGAGACAGCCGCAAGACAGGAAGTCTATTACTTCAACACTAAGGAAATCACAGGTTTAAAATACGGCACGGCATCCCCTGTCCCTTTCAGGGTTGTTGATCAAAGAGCAGGTATTGATATCGATATCAGTGTCAAGGCATTTGGAGAATACTCGGTTAAAGTCATTGATCCTATCCTTTTCTATACCAATGTATGTTCCAATGTAAAAGACAGCTATAAGGTAGAACAGATCTCTGATCAGATGCGTTCTGAACTTCTGACTGCCTTACAGCCTGCTTTTGCAAGATTAAGTGCTCAGGGTATCCGCTATAGCGAAGTTCCCGGTCATACCCAGGAACTTGCGGATGCATTAAATGAAGAATTATCAAAGAAATGGAAAGATATCCGCGGCATGGAAATTGTTTCCTTTGGTGTTTCTTCTATTAAAGCAGATGAAGAAGATGAAAAGATGATCAAGGATATGCAGAGAAATGCGGCATATAAAGATCCATCTCTTGCGGCAGCTACACTTGTCGGTGCCCAGGCACAGGCAGTGAAAGATGCGGCTAACAATGCAAATGGAGCTGCCATGGGATTCATGGGAATGAATGCAGTCCAGAATGCCGGCGGCATCAATGCGGATGCTTTATATCAGAATGCTCAGAAACAGGAAGCTCCATCTTCTGATAACAGCTGGACATGCCCGGATTGCGGTACGGTTAATACTGGTAAATTCTGTTCTAACTGCGGTAAACCAAAACCTGTATCCAGTAAATGGATCTGTCCGAAGTGCGGTACAGAGAATACAGGCAACTTCTGTTCTAACTGTGGTGAAAAGAAGCCTCAGTAAAGGATCCCTATGGCAGATACAATAACCGTCTATCAGTGCCCCAACTGCAATGGTCCGCTGCACTATGACCCTAAGCTTCAGAAGTTAAAGTGTGACAATTGTGGATCTGTATTCACTACTGAAGAAATAGATCACTTCTATGAAAAGAAGAATGCAGAAGCTGTCTCTGTAGAAGATCAGGATACTGCAGAAACACTGCAATGGTCTGATTCTGAAGCAGAACATTTAAGAGCCTATAACTGTCCTTCCTGTGGAGCACAGTTAATCGCGGATGATACAACCGCTGCGTCTTCCTGTCCTTATTGCGGTAATCCAACGATTGTACCGTCACAATTCAAAGGATCATTGAAACCGGATTATGTCATTCCTTTTCAATTAACAAAAGAAGATGCGGTAAATAAGCTCAAGGATTTCTACCATGGCAAGCCTCTGCTTCCTAAAGCATTCAGAAGTAATAACCATATTCAGGAAATCAAAGGTGTCTATGTGCCTTTCTGGCTTTATGACAGTAACACTCATGTACATATCCGTGCTCATACAACCAGAATACATACCCATACCACTTCTGAAGAACGTATTACTGTTACAGAACATTATTTAGTTATCCGTGACGGTAATGTGGAATATCACAATGTACCTGCGGATGCTTCATCCAAAATGCCGGATGACTTCATGGATTCCATTGAACCTTATGACTTTACAAAGATGGTCCCTTTTCAGATGAGCTATCTGCCCGGGTATCTTGCGGACAGGTATGATGTCAGTGCCGAAGATGATGAGAAGCGTGCCGAAGAAAGAATGCAGAATACCGCTGTCAATGAAGCTAACGCAACTATCCTTGGCTATACATCCGTTCTCCCTGAAGAACAAACTGTACAGGTTCATAAGGGTGCTGTCCGCTATGCTTTATTACCGGTCTGGATGCTTTCTACAAAGTATAAAGACAAGAACTATCTCTTTGCGATGAATGGACAGACCGGAAAGATGATCGGAGATGACCTTCCATCAGATTATGGAAAACTTGTTTTCTACTTCATCATCATCTTTGTCATTGGTGTTATCGTAATGTTCTTATTAACCAATGCCATCATGCAGTAAGGAGGTACTATGAAAAGAATAACAAGAATCATAATATATATCCTTACTGCATTATGGATTTCATTATTACCGGTACATGCAGGTAGTACAGTCTATGTACAGGATGATGCCGGTCTTCTTTCACAAGAAGACATACAACAGTTAACAACAGAAGCACAACAGTTATCCGACACCTATCAGACAGGTGTGTATATACGTACTGTGAATGATGACAGTGCCTATGATGATATTTATACATACACTGAAAACTACTATACAGATAACAGTCTTGGCTATGGAGATACAAATGATGGTGTACTGTTTCTGATTGCCATGTCATCTGAAGGTGGAAGTTATGATATCTACTTCCCGGGAAATGCTTCAGAAAAGAAGATATCTACTGATGGAGTCAATATGGCCGCAGATGCGGCAGTACCTTATCTGCAGGATCATGAATACAGAGATGCATGTGATGCTTACTTAGACAGTATCTCTGAACAATTATCCTATTATGAAGAAAATGGAAGTCCTATGGAATATGCAGAAGAAGATACACAATCTTCTGGTGCATTCAGATATATTCTGATCTTCGGTCTTCCTGCAGTCATTGCATTGGTTGTTGTTCTTGTCATGTTAAGCATGAATAAAACAAAACATAAGGCAGAAACAGCAAAACAGTATATCGTGAAAAACGGAGTCCATATGAATACCATTCAGGATATTTTCCTGTATCGTACAGAAACAAGAGAACCATTACCAAAAGATACTTCCACTTCCAGTAACTTTACATCTTCTTCAGGTGGTTCTCATTCAGGCGGACATTTCTGACAAACATACCTTTATTTCATCTTTTCCTGCTGGAAAATACACATATATTTGTTCATTTTATACTAGAATATATGTGGTTCCAGCAGTTTTTATTTAGATAGTGAGAGGAGGAGCGGCAATGAACAGAAGAAGCAGAAAAGGTTTTACATTAGCTGAATTACTAATTGTTGTTGCGATCATTGCAGTCCTTGTGGCTATATCCATTCCTATCTTCACCTCTCAGATGACCAAAGCAAAGATAGCTGTAGACCAGTCCAATGTACGTTCTGCAAAAGCAGCGGCTGCCGCAGAATATATGACCAACGATGAGACTGGACCAGTTACATATATTTATGACGGAAGTAAGGTTATCAATCTTAAGTCTTCAAATTCACCCTCAGATTTATCCAGCCTGACTTCCCTGTTGTCCAAAGAAGGATATGGAAAAACACCCGGGAAATATAATAAAAATAATGAGACCGGAGCTTCCGGATCCCCTGAAAACGGATATGTAGAAGTTATAGTTGATGGAACGAAAAGTGATCAGATTAAAGCTGAATGGGTTTCCAACGTCAGCATTAACAAAGGCAACCTTACTAAAAAGTCTTTAGAAGATCAGCTTACGGATAATAACATTGATAAAGACAATGTCATTGTATTCACTGCTGCAGATGGCACAATACTTGATAGTAGTGAAAATGGATCTGGAAAAGGATCATTAACAAATCTCTTCGAAGGTTATAAAAACCTTAAAGTTATAGATCTATCCAAAGCCAGTTTAGAACATGGTGATGCTTTGCTTTTTGACAATCTTCCAGACTCTGTTGATGAAATTGTATTACCACAATGTAAAACCGGGTATAACATCGTTGGAAAATGGTACGACGAGAATGGCAATCCTCTCCCTGATCAACAATGGTCAGACGAGTTAAAAAACAGGGAATCCAGCCGTATCACAGATGGTAATGCTATGAGTGGTAAAAAGATATACAGACATCCGCCTGTTAAATCAAATTAGAATAAATATATATTATGAAATGCCAGTGCATTACACACTGGTATTTACTTTACTCTTCTGAGGCGATGTTATCACTATGCAAAGAATGCCTGGCTCTTCCAAAGTTATTCAAATTTAATAAAGGT
>CAZHUX010000047.1:0-14278 GCA_964535445.1 uncultured Galactobacillus sp.
AATCCATTTATGAGCAGGATCGTCTGATTCCGGTGCTTCCGGATGCAACCCTTTCACTTGACAGTAAGGAATTGTCCAGATTCCGTCAGAGTTATGCATGTATGTCTTACTGTATGGAACTTTCCGGAATTCATGCAAATCAGGAGCTTGCTGGCAGAGATCGTCCGGAAACTGTACAGAAGATCTATGCGGATTTAAGTAATTGGCTGGATGGTGGTGACAGACAATGAGCAATATGAAACCAAACCCATATCGTTTCAAGGATTATCCGATGCTGGATCAGGACTTTCCTGTTTCTGCCAGAGATATTTCTGAACAATTCAGGGTTAATCCGGATGCAGCGCAAAAACACTATCAGGAAAAACGTATGTATGTCGAAGGAATTGTGACATATTCCGGACCAGATATTTTCGGATTACCTTCTCTGGAACTTTCTGACCAGGCAGATGGCAAAACGGATTGCTTATGTGTTTTTGAAACACCTGTCAGCGCATATAAAAAAGGTGATCATGTAACCGTGATAGGGAATTTTATAGACTGTGTTCCAAAATACGGACCACTGTTTAAAAAATGTGAGGTCGTACATACGCATTAACATTGTTGACGTACTGATCAGTCATGTTCTTAGTAAATGCAGTAAGCATGTGTATTCATAGATAACGAGATAATGAATCTATAAAGGATCTCTGAAAACATGGTATCTTACTGCAGTTTGATTTAAAGAATGTGGTTTAAATAAATGATTTTATATTCCATGAATGTGTTTATATAACTTACAGTTTTTTACCGCCTGATGGTCCTTTACGGATCATGAACAGGATAAATGCCAATACATTCAGGATTCTTAATTGAGACTCTGTACCCATTACAGAGTCTTTTTCATTTCGTCAATAGTTAGATCTTCCCGGGAATGGACATTATAAGAATCATCGTGATTCAGCATAACCTAAGATTTTTCATAATCATTTGTTTACGAATATTTAACAAACCTTTGCTATGTCTTTTAACAGTCGCTCTTTACATTAGTAAGTGTTCAAAGGAGAGAGAACTTAAGATATGAAAAATTTAAAAGTAATTACAGCAGGATTGCTGGCAGTCTCATTATTAGCAGGATGTTCATCATCTGCATCTTCAAATCAAAGCACATCTGTATCTGAATCTGTTTCAGGAACCGTGAATGCGGCAGGTTCCTCAGCATTACTGCCATTAGCACAGGCAGCCGCCGAAAGCTTTATGAAAGATAATCCGGATTGTGTCATTAACACAAATGGCGGTGGATCAGGAGAAGGCTTGAAACAGGTTGCTGATGGCTCTGTAGATATTGGTGATTCGGATGTATTTGCCGAAGAAAAGCTTGATGCAGATACTGCCAGGACATTAACAGATCATCAGGTGGCGGTTGTGACGATGGCTCCGATTGTGAATCCGGATCTTGGCGTAAAGGATCTTTCTACGGACCAATTGATTTCTGTTTTTACCGGAAAGACAAAAAACTGGAAAGATGTCGGTGGCCCTGATGAAGATATTGTGCTTGTCACAAGACCTTCTTCATCAGGTACAAGAGCAACCTTTAAACAATATGCATTAAACGGGGAAGAAGAGGCAAGCAATCAGGCATTGGAAACAGATGACTCGGGTACTCTGGTACAGACGGTCAAGGATAATAAAGGCGCAATCGGTTATGTCGCATTAAGCTATCTGACTGATAACAAGGATGTCAATGCTGTCTCAATTGATGGCGTGGAACCTACTCTTGAGAATACATACAACGGCACATACAAGGTATGGAGTTATGAACATATGTATACAAAGGGAGAAGCCAAGGGTGCAGTGAAGGCATTTATTGATTATATCTCGGGTGATGGTTTCGCTGATGAAGTTGAAAAGATGGGGTATGGTGTCGCTTCCAAACTAACAGATGCCGCAAAGCAAACGCACGAATAAAGAGATTCAGTGGAGGCAGGATCTACCTGTCTCTTTCTTGTTAAGGAGGTTTTATGGATTCAGTGATTCAAAAGGCAGTTTCCAAAGATAAGAAGTGGAAACATATCTATACGGCATGCGGTATCTTCATTATTATTCTGACAATTGCCATAGGTGCATTTCTGTTATGGCGGGGAAGCGGGACATTCGTGACCGCTCATCACAGCATTACCGAGTTCCTGTTTTCTTCAGACTGGAATCCATCCGATGTACCAGGTAAGTATACCGGACATGTTGGCGCAGCCGTTTATATTGCAGGTTCTTTGATGACATGCGGACTGGCTTTGCTGTTAGTTGTTCCTTTTGCGATAGGTTCTGCGGTTTTTCTTACGGAAATATCGCCTGAAATCGGTGAAAAGATATTCAGACCGGCAGTAGAAATCTATGTAGGTATTCCATCAGTTGTCTATGGATGGATTGGAATAACAGTTCTTGTCCCATGGATCAGGGATGTCTTTCATGCAAAGATGGGAGGCTTTTCTGTCTTGGCAGCTTCTATTGTTCTTGCGGTCATGATTTTTCCAACGATTACTTCGGTCAGTGCTGATGCAATCCGGGCTGTACCGGACAGCGCAAGAGAAGCTGCGTATGGACTAGGCGCAACCAGATGGCAGATGATTTCAAGAGTCGTTATTCCGGCAGCTTCCAAAGGCATCTTTACCGGCATTATCTTAGGACTTGCACGGGCAATAGGAGAAGCATTGGCAGTTGCTATGGTAATAGGCAAAACACGTTCTTTCCCTGCCAATTTGCTTTCTCCAACGAATAACCTGACTGCCGCAATCGCATCAGATATGGGAAATACAGCGAATGGTGGTGAACATAATATGGCTTTATGGTCAATGGCTTTACTGCTGTATCTGATCTCTATCTGTCTGATTTTCATCATTCATAAACTAAGTCAGAAAGGAATGAAACACTAAATGACGGTATTGGATAAAACATATATACGTACTAAAAAGAATCATGCTGGAAAAGCAAGAAGAACAGATCATTTCATGACTGGTGTCTTTGTGTGCATTGGATGGTTTATGCTGGTGTTTCTGATTGTTTTAACCGGATACATTGTTATAAATGGCTTTAATGGTTTCAAACCTGTATTTATGACCGCAGGCTCACAAGGTATCTTAAATCAGTTATTTAATACCGTATACCTCGTAGTTCTCTCTTTAATCATATCCATTCCACTTGGCATGGGGGCAGGCATTTATCTTGCGGAATATGCAAAACCAGGAAAACTATTGGATTTTCTGCAGGTATCTGTTGAATCCTTATCTTCTCTTCCTTCTATTGTGATAGGACTGTTTGGATATCTTGTATTTATTCTGATGACGGGTTTGAAATGGAATCTGCTTGCCGGAGCATTAGCTGTATCTATTCTTTCCCTGCCTTTGATTACCACCGAAACAGAAAGTGCCATCCGCACTCTTCCCAAAGAATATAAAGAAGGTTCCCTGGCATTAGGCGCAACACATGCGGAAACCATTCAGAAAGTACTGATTCCTGCCGCAATGCCGCAGATACTGACAGGCGTTATCATGGCTGCCGGAAGAGGATTTGGCGAAGCTGCCGCATTGCTGTATACCGCAGGACAGTCAACAATCATCAACTGGCAAAGCTGGTACAAACTTTCTTCACCAACATGTCCTTTTAATCCATTCCGGTCTGGTGAAACACTTTCCCTGCATATCTGGGTTATGAGAACAGAAGGATCACTGAATCCGGATGCTTCTGCGATTGCGGCTTTTTCTTCTGCGGTTCTTGTAATCATAACCCTGCTGTTTTCTCTGATTACCAGAAAACTCTCTGATCATATGCGTACACGCATGCAGAAAGGAAAATGACCATGGATAAAATCACTATTGAAGATCTGAATCTTTATTATGGAGATAACCATGCTCTGCATGATATCAGTCTTCATATTCTTCCAAATGAAATAACAGCTTTTATCGGGCCATCCGGATGCGGTAAATCTTCTTTATTACGCTGTCTGAACCGGATGAATGATCTGATAGAAGGATGTAAGATCACCGGTACAATCCGTCTGGATGGAGAGAATATCTACAGCAGTTCTACAGATGTTAATGTTCTTCGTAAAAGAGTAGGTATGGTATTCCAGAGACCGAATCCCTTTGCGATGAGCATTTATGACAATATAGCCTATGGTCCCAGAATTCATGGCATTAAAGACCGGAAGAAACTGGATCAGATAGTAGAAAAATCTTTGCGCCAGGCAGCGATCTTTGATGAATTAAAAGACCGGCTGAATAGGTCAGCTTTAGGACTCTCCGGCGGCCAGCAGCAGCGTCTCTGTATTGCCAGAGCCTTAGCCGTAGAACCAGAGGTTCTGCTTATGGATGAACCAACATCTGCTCTGGATCCGATTTCTACTTCTAAGATAGAAGATCTGATGCAGGAATTAAAAACAAAATACACCATTGTTATCGTGACACATTCTATGCAGCAGGCATTGCGTATCTCAGATAAGACTGCTTTCTTCCTGTTAGGAGATCTAGTTGAAACAGGCACAACCGAACAGATCTTCTCAATGCCTCATGACAAGCGTACAGAAAACTATATTACCGGGAGGTTTGGATAAGATGCGTAATCGTTTTAATGAAGAACTAGAGAACCTCAATCAGTCTGTAAGAGAAACCGGTAATCTGTGCACGGAAGCTGTTTCCTTGGCGACAGAAGCACTGTTAAGTGGAAATGAAAACAGGGCCAGGGATGTTTTCTCTATTCATCGTCATATTCATATCAGTGAACATCAGATTGAAAGCGTCTGTTTGAAACTGTTAATGGAACAGCAGCCTGTTGCCGGAGATCTTCGTGTGATCAGTGCCTGTCTGAAGGCTTCCTATGATCTTGAAAGAATCGGAGAAATGAGTGCAGATATAGCTGAAATTATTCTGAATGAGAAACTTTCCGCTGCCAATGATATGTTTGATCTTAAATCAATGTCTTCCTGTACTGAGAAAATGACAGAAGATGCGGTTTCTGCCTTAACAAAAAGAGATAAAGATCTGGCTCAAAAAGTCATTCAGTCAGATGATGTAGTAGATGAAGCATTCAACAATGCTAAAAAGAAAATTGAAGAACATTTCCAGAAAGGCGCAAATGTAGAGTTTGCCCTGAATCTTCTGATGATTGCCAAATACTATGAAAAGATAGGAGACCATACTGTTAATATCGCTAGATGGACGATCTTCATCAATGATGGCATGAGTCCGGATATCAGCTGATTTGTGCTTTATCTTAAAGACAGCGGTGTTAACAGAAGCATTCACATGTCTGATCAAATGCAGAATACAGGGAAGAAGTGGAATCATTACAATAGAGAAACCGGGGACATCCGTACAGGATGTCTTTTTGAATAGAAATATTTGCAAACGACTCGCAGATGTATATAATATGCAAGTGACTTGCAAAATGGAGGCGAATGATGAAAGATTATCATTCTCAATATAAAAGCTGGATTCTGACGTATTTCTCCTCTCATGAAGATGACATGATATCCGCATCAGAAGTACTTACAGAGATGAGAAAAGAAGGTATGTCTATCAACCAGGCTACGGTTTACAGAAACCTGGATAAATTAGAAGAAAGCGGTCAGATCAGAAGTCACCGTATTTCTGGTAAAGAAGAAAAGTATTACCAGTATATGGAACCCGGTCATGACTGTATGCATCATCTGCATTTATATTGCCGTAAGTGTGGAAGAATCATACATCTGGATTGTGATTTCATGAATGAAATACAGGATCATCTGGAATCAGATCATGGTTTTAAACTGGATTGTACGGATTCTGTATTAGTTGGTTTATGTAAGGATTGTCAGAGAAAGGAAGAGCAGAATGGAATTATTCATTGAAGCATTAACAGATGCAGTTACGGATACAGTGAAACTGATTCCGTTTCTGTTTATAACATATTTAGTCATGGAGTATCTGGAACATCATACTGGTGATAAGAGTGTTCAGATGCTCGCAAAGATGGGAAACAAAGGACCGGTCTTTGGTGGATTGTTCGGTATTGTGCCGCAATGTGGTTTCTCTGCCAGTGCAGCCAGTCTGTATTCTGGTGGTGTTATAACACTAGGCACAATGTTAGCTGTGTTTTTATCTACATCAGATGAGATGCTGCCGATACTGATATCTGAAAAGGTATCTTTACGTACAATTCTTGGTATTCTTGGCACAAAGGCAGTATTAGGCATTGTTTCAGGCTTAGCTGTAGATGCGATACTCCGTCATACTAAATATGCCTCTAAGTCGGATAAGCATATTCATGATTTATGTGAAGAGGCCCATAAGGATTACGATGATCATGATGAAGGCAGTGTGTTTAAGGCGGCTTTAATGCATACCCTGCAGATTGTATTTTTTATCTTTATCATTACCTTTGTTTTAACTCTGATTGTAGATGGCATAGGTCAGGAAAGGATTGCGTCCTTTCTGAATTCCATTCCATTCTTAGGTGTATTCCTGGCCGCTTTGATCGGCCTGATTCCTAACTGTGGCGCATCGGTTGCCTTGACACAACTGTATCTTGCCGGCATGTTATCCTCCGGTCAGATGATTGCCGGCTTACTCGTAGGAGCTGGCGTAGGCTTACTTGTGCTGTATCGTACAAACCATCATCATCCGCGGGAGAATGTTAAGATTACTATTCTTCTTTATTGCATTGGTGTATTCTGGGGATTGATCATGGAGATGCTTCATGTGACATTTTAAACAGGAGGACATATGGATTTTACAGAGAAAAGTTATAAGAGCTTTGAAATATTCAATAAGCAATGGGCATTGGTAACAGCGGGTAATATCAATGATTTCAATACATGTACGGTTGGCTGGGGAGAGATGGGAACCTTATGGAACCATCGTCCGGTGATTACTGTATTCATTCATCCTTCCAGATATACCAGTGAGTTTTTAAAGAAGTATGATGATTTCACAGTCAGTTTCTATGATGAAAAATACCGGAAAGCTTTAGGATACCTTGGATCACACTCCGGAAGAAATGAAGATAAGGTTTCTGCCTCTGGATTAACACCTGTATCTTATGCTGATGCAGTAACATTCAAAGAAGCACAGCTGACTTTCCTGTGTCATAAGATATATTTCCATCAGATGAGTAAAGATGGTATGTCAGAAGAGGTGAAAAAATACTATGCAGCTTCGCCGACAAAATATCCAAAAGTTCATGAGGATGGTACCGATGACTTATGGGAGCCTCATTATGCCATTGTTGGAGAAGTGGTCAAAGCAATAGAGAATAGTTCATTACAGCAGCACGAATGACCATAGTCAGTATTATGAAAATATGGTAAAGTTAGGGAAGCTGATTTGAAGGTTGGTGAGAGTAATGACTGAATGTCTGAATGGTGAAAATAAGAATTTCATTGAAGAAGAAATTGATAAGGATCTGGAAAGCGGACGTTATGATCATGTATGTACACGTTTCCCGCCAGAACCAAACGGATACCTGCATATAGGTCATGCCAAGAGTATTCTTTTGAACTATGGCCTTGCAAAAGAGTATGGCGGTAAGTTTAATCTTCGTTTTGATGATACAAATCCGACAAAGGAAAAGTCTGAGTTTGTAGAATCCATCAAGGAAGATGTGAAATGGCTTGGCGCAGATTATGAAGACAGATGTTTCTATGCATCGGATTACTTTGATCAGATGTATGAAATAGCCGAGAAGTTAATCAAAAAGGGAAAGGCTTATGTCTCAGATCTTTCCGCCGAACAGGTAAAGGAATACCGCGGCACTTTAACAGAACCGGGACGTGAAGATCCGGGCAGAAACCGTACACCGGAAGAAAATCTGAAATTATTCAGAGAAATGAAAGCCGGTAAATATGCGGATGGTGAAAAGACACTTCGCGCAAAGATCGATATGGCTTCCCCGAACATCAATATGCGTGATCCGATTCTCTATCGTGTAGCACATATGACACATCAGAATACAGGTGATAAATGGTGCATTTATCCGATGTATGACTTTGCCCATCCGATTGAAGATGGCATCGAAGGGGTTACACATTCCATCTGTACACTGGAATTTGAGGATCACAGACCTCTGTATGACTGGGTAGTCAAGGAAGCAGAGTTCAAGCAGCCTCCGCGTCAGATTGAGTTTGCCAAGCTGTATCTGAAGAATGTTGTTACTGGCAAGCGCTATATCAAGAAATTAGTAGAAGATAAAATCGTTGATGGATGGGATGATCCGCGTCTTGTTTCTATATCCGGTTTACGCAGAAGAGGTTTTACACCAGAATCCATCAAGGCTTTTGTAAACATGGCTGGTGTATCCAAGAGTCAGGCAGTCAATGACTATGCCGCCTTGGAGTACTGTCTGCGTGAAGATCTGAAGCCTAAGTGCAGCCGTATGCTTGCAGTATTACATCCGTTAAAGCTGATTATTGATAATTATCCGGAAGGTCAGTCAGAAGAACTGGATGCACCGAATAATGTAGAGAATGAAGCTTTAGGCAATCGTAAGATTACTTTCAGCAGAGAACTCTGGATTGAACGTGATGACTTCATGGCTGAGCCTGTTCCAAAGTACAAGCGTTTATATCCTGGTAATGAAGTGCGTCTGATGTATGCATACTTTGTAAAGTGTGTATCTTACGATACTGATGAAGATGGTAATGTTACAGCGGTACACTGCACATATGATCCAGAGACAAAGTCAGGTTCCGGCTTTACGGGGCGTAAGGTTAAGGGAACCATTCACTGGGTCAATGCCATGGATGCAGTTCCACTAAAGGTACGTCTGTTTGAAAACATTATTGATGAATCCAAGGGTGTATATAACGAGGAAGATGGTTCCCTGAACCTGAATCCTCACAGTCTTACCGAAGTGACTGCCTATTGTGAACCTGCATTAGCAAAGGCTAAAGGATATGATCGTTTCCAGTTTGTAAGAAATGGTTATTTCTGTGCAGACTGGAAAGACTCAAAAGAAAACGAACCGGTATTCAACCGGATTGTCTCCTTAAAGAGTTCATTCAAGCTTCCTAAGAAACAGTAATAAGAAATGCCATAGGCATAATGCCTATGGCATTTTATTAATGTACCTGCCAGTTTATGCATGCCTGCGTGCTTCCATAAGTCTTTGATACAGATCACATGTATGCATGAGCTGCTGATGTTTACACTGAGCGTTGATTCCATGAAATCAGTTCTTTCCATCATGGTGCTCTTTAAAGAACCGGTTCCTTTTTCAAGAACACTGTCTGATCGCAAGTTTACAATTTTATCTGCTAACTGACGACGAATGTTTTTAGGTACTTCAAAGGCAACCGCCTAAGAAACAGAAGCAGAGACGGTATGACAAAGCTCACCAGCCAGAAAGAATAAGAGAATAAAGCTGGCATCTTTTATGACGAACTGCCCGGTCAGATGAGTGGATATGATATGATGAAACCAGATAATCCACATTGAGAAGGAAAATTTATATGGAACAGAAAAAGATAATTCAGGCGTATGCGGATGCGTATGGCATCCCCTTGACAGAGGCAGAAGTCTGGTATGAAAGAGGGTGGATTCAGACACTTAATGGAATGAAGAAGATAACAGCATATCCTGACTTCAACCTTTACAGTATGAAGGTATGTTATGACTATGATCTGGATGCAGTAATTGATTATGGCATCAGTGATACGGAAACGTTTCTGCAGGCAGTTTTACAGAATGGACTTCCGGATCTTCCTGTAAATATACGCATTCCGGATTTTGGATGCAGTGCATTTACATTAAAGGGAAATCATGTATTGATGGGAAGAAATTATGATTTCAGATTTAATACTTCCGCAATGTTAGTCAAGTGTTTACCAGAAAACGGATATCGTTCCATTGCTTTTGCGGCAATGAATAATCTTGACGCAGATTGCCCGTTGGATGATCCAAAGCAGGCATTATCTGCCCTGGCATCACCTTTTGTGTGCCTGGATGGCATAAATGAAAAAGGACTGTCTGTTGCTGTATTGACATTAGACAGTAAACCGACAATCCAGAACACCGGAAAGAAAGGCATTGGAACTTCACTGGTAATCAGGCTGGTGCTGGACCGCTGCAGGGATGTGGAGGAAGCTGTGCGGTTATTGAGTCAGTATGATATGAAGGCAACGGCAGGCCGTGACTATCATTTCTATATGACAGATGCATATGGAAATGGAGTGGTGCTGGAATATGATTGCGAAGATCCTCGAAGACCATTAAAGGTAATAAGAATCCGTACTGTCACAAACTTCTTTGCATTATATAAAGATCGTGTCAAACCAAACCAGAAAAACAGTGTCTATGGGCATGGTAAGGAACGGTATGACAGGATTGAAAACATATTAAGCAATATGAAACCAGATGATTCTGAAAAAGAGACAGCCTGGGAAGCTTTAAAGTCTGCCTGGCAGATGCCTGTATCAGATGACATTACCAGTAATACACAATGGTCCATTGTCTTTGATAATCATGATATGAGTGCTGATATCGTTCTTCACCGCCATTGGCCGGATATCATTCACTGCTCCATGGATAAAGATCCGGTAATATAGAAGTTATGCATTTTTCTGATGCAGATAATCAATATAGTGATATCCCCATTGTTCAATCTGTTTGAGTACCGGATCAAATTCCCTGCCTATGTCACTCAGGGAATATTCCACTCTTGGCGGAACTTCAGGATAGACTTTACGAATGATTAGTCCTTCATTTTCAAGCTTCTTTAACTGTGTGGAAAGAGTAGCCTGGGTAATTTCAATGTTTCTCTGTAATTCATTGAAACGTTTGGTGCCGGATGATAATTCATGCAGAATCAGGATTGCCCACTTTCCAGATAATAACTGCTGGCTGGTAACATATGGACAGATACCGAATTTATTTTCTTTCTCGCATTTTTCTTTTTTCATTGCCTGTTTCCTCCATTACTTAAGCAAAAGATACTTACTCAAGACAAAAAACGTACTTGTTTGTTTATGATCTGTTACTAGAATAATTATAGCAGGTCGGATAATTAAAGTAAGTAAATATTCAGGAGGAATTTATATGACAGACAGAATGCCGGTTATCTTCAGTGGACATGGAAGTCCTATGATTGCATTAGAAGACAATGCATTAACAAAAAAGATGAATGAAATCGGGAATACAGTAATAGAGAAACACGGAAAGCCAAAGGGAATCCTTTCTGTATCTGCCCACTGGTATACGCATGGAACACTGGTACAGAAGGAAGAAAGCCCAAAGCAGATCTATGATATGTATGGTTTTCCAAAAGCATTGTATGATGTGAAATATCCTGTAAAGGGATCAAAAGAATTAAGTGACAGTGTATTGTCTTTGTTGAAAGAGAAAGTATCAGTGAATAACAGCTGGGGTATTGACCATGGCACATGGACAGTATTAGTACATATGTTTCCAAAACATGATATTCCGGTTGTGCAGTTAAGTGTCAATGGTGATCTGAAAGCTAAAGAGCATTATGAAATCGGAAAGAAACTGTCAGCTTTACGTGAAGAAGGCTATCTGATTTTTGCCTCAGGTAATGTTGTTCATAATCTGGGCAGAGTGGAATGGGATAACCCTCATGGCACAAAACAGGCTGATGCATTTGATGACTGGATTAAGGATGCTGTATTGAATCATCGTACAGATGATCTCATTCATTATGAAAAGCATCCAGACAGCAGATATGCTGTACCAACACCAGATCATTATCTGCCATTACTATACGCATATGGTGCGGGTGAAGAAGATACTGTACAGGCATTTAACAATATCAGGAATCTTGGATCGATGGCCATGACAGGCTATGTATTTGGTATGTAAAGGGAGGATTTATGAGTGTATTTAAAGCATATAAAGGTAAAAAGGTAGATGTAAATTACGAAACAGGTTATCACTTTATTATTGAGTATCTGAGTGAGAATGAATTACAGTGGAAGGCATTATCAAAGCGTGCTGAAGGGGCTCCTGAGGTAGAGAAAGAACCATACCAGTCCTATGAATTAAGTGATGGTGTTTATATGATTAACTGGATTGAAGAGAGTGGTCTCGTTGTATCACAGGTGGCTGATTTCAAGAATGGAAAAGTATGGGCATTTATGACCTGGAATGATGATAAGGCAAGAGGTCGCAGGGCACAGCTGCTTCATAAGGGAACATTAACTGTATTGTAATAAAAAGGGGCGCACCCCTTTTTATTTACATTGAACTGAAGAAGCATTAGTGATAAAACAAACCATGTTGTAAAGAAGGTTTGTATGAAGAAATCAGTTAGTTCTACAAAAGACATGACGAATGGCAGCATACCAAAGCTATTGATGCTTTTTGCAATACCGTTAATGTTCGGCAATCTGTTTCAGATGCTGTATAACACGGTGGATTCCATCGTAGTAGGCAACTTTGTCGGTACGGAAGCATTAGCTGCCATTGGGGCAACAACATTGATATGCAATATGGCCGTCTTTTTCTTTAATGGATTTGCGGTAGGTGCCGGGGTTGTGATCGGTCATTGCTTTGGCGCTCATAATGAAAAAGAACTGCATAAGGCAGTAGAGACTACCATGGCGATTACCTTTATTCTTTCGGTTGTATTTACGATACTGGGCATATTACTGGTGAATCCTTTATTGAATATGATGCGTACACCTGCGGATGTATTCGATGATGCTGCTGTCTATTTGCGCATCTATTTCGGTGGTATATCCGGACTATTAATCTATAACATGGGCAGTGGTATCTTAACCGCAGTAGGTGATTCCAGACGTCCTTTATACTTTCTGATTCTGACAAGTCTTCTGAATATCGTATTGGATTTATGGTTTGTATGTGGATTTCATATGGGAATCGGTGGAGCAGCGTATGCGACTATTTTGTCCCAGTTTATTTCAGCTGGATTGATTCTGAGATTATTAATGCATACAAAGGAAATATATCGTTTCTCATTTAGGGATCTGCAGGTAAATGGAAGACTGCTATATCAGATATTGAGAATCGGATTACCAAATGGCATACAGTCTGCGATTACGGCATTCTCCAATATCTTTGTTCAGTCGTATATAAATTACTTTGGTTCTACGGTCATGGCAGGCTGGGCCGGGTATAACAAGATCAATCAGTTTGTGATGTTACCGATAACAAGTATGGCAAATGCGGCCACAACCTTTGTTTCGCAGAATGAAGGGGCAGGCAATACAGCCCGTTCCAATGCCGGAACAAAGTGGGTTGTTGGTTTGGCTGTATTGATTACTTTTGTGATTGCGACAATTCTGTTCCCTTTATCACCACAGGTTATGAGACTGTTTTCATCTGATCCTTCTGTTATTAAATATGGTGTCTTGTTCAATCATCTGAATATCTATTTCCTTTTATTCAATACTGTAAACCATGTTCTTGCCGGAGCCTTGCGTGGAAGAGGCGACTCTACAGGACCAATGGTAATCATGTTATTGGGATTTGTGGCAGTCAGACAGGTATACCTCTTTGTAATGACACATTATTTCATTAATACACCATCATCAGTTGCCTTTGGCTATCCGGTAGGATGGATGTTTGTCTTTGCGGTAGAAACGGCTTATTTCTTCTTGAAATGGAACAGGAAGGATATGTCATTAGCTTCTTATCAGAAATAAATACACTGAAACCATATCTCTTAATGGTAGTTAGATATATCTAACTATAGGGAGACAATAATATGGGTGTAACCACAGGAATGTTATGTATCTGCATTGCCGGAATTATGTTAATGCTGTATGCAGGCGTAGCATTGATACAGGACAAAAAATATTTCACATCTGCTCCAGAGGATATTCAGAAAGCTATCCGGGTTCATGAAGAAAGATTCAAAGGAGCCCATGCACTTGGGTGGATACTCATGATTGCGGCAGGTGTGATGATTTCAGGATCGGTTATCTATGCGTCATATGATGGGATACAAAGAGACTTCAGCTTTACCCGGTTCTTCATACGTTTTCTGATTATGCTGGATGGGTATAAGGTATGGGATATGATTTTTCTGGATTGGTTCTTGTTAACGAAGCCTCATTTCTACCAGCATTATTATCCGGAGACAGAAGGGTGTGAAAGTTTTAAACATACAGGCTTTAATACAAGATCACAGTTATTGAAACTGCTGGTTATCTTTCCTGTGATATCTCTTTTCCTTGCCGGAATATGCATGCTTATTGAAAGAATATAATATCGGAAGTCAGAAATCAGATTTCTGACTTTTTTCTAAATCAATCGCATGCTGTTGACTTTTAAAATGAATAAGTCTATAACAATAG
>CAZHUX010000048.1:0-1786 GCA_964535445.1 uncultured Galactobacillus sp.
GAAATCTCTCTTCGTAAGAAACAATATGAATATTACAGAGATAATCTTCTTAATTTCAAAAGAATAGATATTTCCCGGAAAAGATAATTACATAATAAACTTTACTTTTCTTGCACAATATTAATGTATGCATGTATGATATGACGAAAGAGCTGCAGTACCTGGAGGTACCATAATGAAAAGCTATCCGGAAGATATACAAAAACATATCCGTGAATGTCAGGATCACAGAACAGATGATCCTGCCAAGACTGTTTCATCTGCACGGGTACTGCGTGCATACGCAAAAGAGAATCATGATGATAATCTGCTTGCCCATGCGGATTATTATATGGCAACATCCAGTTATATCATAAATGATCTTGTTTCCTGTCTTCACTATCTTAAGAAAGCTATAAAAGGTTTTGAAAAGACAGAAAATTATGAAGATCAGGGCTTTTCATATAATCTTATGGGATTAGTGTATACCCGCATGGGAAACGGGACAGGAGCTATTTCCTGTTATCTGAAAGCTTTGCGTATAGCAGAAGAAAAACATATTCCTATTCTTGGAGCCTATGCAGAAATGAATTGTGCAGATTTATGCCTGGAATTAGAACATCCTAAGGAAGGTTTGCATTATCTTCTGTTAAGTGAAGCCTTCTTAGATAACTGCAAAGATAATCCAAGAATGCCTTTCTCCTATGTTGTAACAGTGAGTGAGGCTGCTATTACTGCTCACATGATTAAGGATATGGATACGTATTACCAGCAGTGTGTTCTGCTGGAAGAGGCTTTAAAGCAATATCCGGAGTTATCAGATAATGTTGATGTACAGCTTTTGCGGATCATTGCGGATGAAACGAAAGATGAAGATGCACGTAATGCGCAGATACAGAAACTCTGGGATAAGTTAAAAAATGATCCGGCGTTTCTTGACTATCATAATGAAATTATCCATCTGATTCAGATATTGTATGATACAGGGAATACTTCTATCCTGGATGAACTTCTGGATAGACTGAATAAGGAAGTTGGAGAACTTCCTTTAGGTATGCAGACAGCTATATCTTCTTTCTGTATTCAGTACTATGAGGAAACTGGTAGAGAAGATTTACTGCAGAAAGAACTATTGAAATATTATGTAAGTGCTGAAGCACTGGGACATCAGAGAGAAGAAACAATTCTTTCTCTTTTAAATACCAGAATGGATCTTGCAGTAAGCCGCAGAACAAATCAGCTTCTTGAAAAGGCCGCAGATACAGATGCATTGACAGATCATCCTAACAGACGTGCTTTCAATACAAAGGCAGACCAGTGGTTTGATAATGCCAAGAAAGCAGGTATCTCTTTAGGTATGGAAATGCTGGATATAGATAACTTTAAGATAATTAATGATACGTATGGTCATACTGTAGGAGATGATGCATTGATTTCACTCGCAAGGGCATTACAGAGTCTGGACAGTGAAAAAATATGGAGTGCCCGTTATGGTGGTGATGAGTTTGTTGTTCTTTTCTATGACTGCAGTGATGAAGAAGTGAAAGCATATATGCGTGCATTGAAAGTAAATATGAGAAAGGAACAAACTCTGAATCGTCTTCCTTACTTTACAGTTTCACAAGGAGCGGTCAACCTTGTGCCGATGCCTTTAAACAGAGTCTGGGACTTTAACTATGCGGCTGATGCGGCACTGTATGAAGTTAAGAAAAGAGGAAAAGACATGTGTCTTCTGGTACATGGAATTGATGATCTCAAAAATCCCAATATAGAAATATGAAAGATGGACAGTAGGCTTATTAAGAAA
>CAZHUX010000048.1:1886-13834 GCA_964535445.1 uncultured Galactobacillus sp.
CCATGAACTCTTCCTTGACGTAGAAATGTTCTGTCATTTGTAAAGGATGTGATGAAGTGTAAATCACATCTTTTTTGATGCCTGAAATGACAATCTTCATCTTTAAAACGTAAAAAAGATGAAATGTTTCAACTTTTTCGTACGAATAAAATGAAACATTTCAATTTATTTGTATATAATAAATGCGTAACGATCATAAGGAGGCTCAATGTACAGAAAATTTATTGAAACTCTTAAGAAATGGCAGATGGATGATATTCAGAAACCAATAATGGTAATCGGTGTCCGCCAGGCGGGTAAGACATGGATTATCAAAAAATTCTGTCAGGAAACATACAGAAATTATATTTATATAAATCTTGAAGAACAGAAGGATATGCGTTCGGTTTTTGATGGAAATCTGGATCCGGATACGATTATTCATAACATGGAACTGATGCTTGGACAGAAAATTGAAACAGATACAGCAATCTTTTTTGATGAGATTCAGGTATGTGAAAATGCTGTTACATCCATGAAGTATTTCTGTGAAGATCCACGGGATTTCAGAATTATATGTGCAGGCAGTTTGTTAGGCGTGAAAATCAAAAGATTTGAATCATCTTTTCCAGTAGGAAAAGTACAGATTGAATATATGTATCCAATGGACTTTGAGGAATTCCTGACTGCCTGCGGAGAAGATATTCTGAAAGATGGAATACGTGATGCATTTACAAAAAAGATGCCTCTTCCTGAAGGCGTTCATAAGCGGGCACTGGAACTTTATCATGACTATCTTTTTACAGGCGGAATGCCGGAATCCGTCCTTGATTATCTGAATAAGGGAAAAGATATCGTGCAGATTGATCGCTCCATACTGCATAATCTGGAGTTGGCATATCTTGCGGATATGACTAAATATGTCTCCAGTCCGCAGGAATCCGTAAAGATAACAGAAACATATCAGTCTGTACCAAGGCAATTAGCCAAAGAAAATCCAAAGTTTATGTATAAGGAAGTACGAAAAGGCGGTAATAAAAGAGATTTTGCGGAACCGCTGGATTGGCTTGAAGCTTCGGGAATGATTTATAAAGTGGATAAGGTTAAGACACCGGAATCGCCATTAAAAGGTTATGTTGATAAATCCGGATTCAAAGTATATTTGTCTGATGTAGGTGTTCTGACGTCACTAAGCGGAATCCGGTATACGGATCTGTTGGCAGAAACAGATAATAAGTATAAAGGCGGTATCATTGAAAACTATGTTTATCAGCAGATGAAAATCAATCACCCGGATCTGTATTATTTCAAGCCGTCAGAATCTATGGAAATAGATATGCTTTATGATGACGGAAAAGAGATTATACCTGTTGAAATCAAGGCAGGAAGGCACAGAAGGTCTACCAGCCTTAAAAATTACAGAGATAAATACAAACCATCCTATGCAATACGTCTTTCTGAAATGAATTTTGGATATGCTGATGGCTTGTATTCAGTGCCTCTTTATGCGGTGTTCTGTATATGACAAAAATAAAGGATTTCAGCTTATGTACTGAAATCCTTTTTGAGTGAGCGTTAAGGGACTCGAACCCATGACCCCTTCCACGTCAAGGAAGTGCTCTCCCAGCTGAGCTAAACACTCAAGTGCTTATGAATCATAACATAAACACAGGATTATGCAATTGTTTATTGTGCTTCAATTGTCTGTATAATCCAGCCGGCATTCTTCTTTTCAAGCGTTAATTTATATTTTGTTTTGCCTGTATCGGCAGACTTTAATGCTTTTTCAGCCTGTTCTTTCAGAAAGTCAGCAGCTTTGTTATAGAGTTCTTTCTCTGATGTATCAGAGTCAATCGTGTTATAGAAATCAGAGTAATCTATAGATGCCATTGCCTCAGACATTGCTTCATCGGTTACGCCTGTTACAGTGACTGTAACAGTAGCTTTTGTCTCTGATGTATTCTCGGTTTTATCTACTTTATGGGATTGAAAAGCGGCTTTAATTAATGTGCTTTTTAATCCTTTTATTGTATTCTGTGCTTCCTTATCAGCACCGGCATCTTTAAACTCTTTTGAAACTTCATCTAATGAGGCAAAGCTTTCTCCTATTGTATCGGATATATCATCATCTACATATGTTTCTGCTGTATCGATGTCTCCATTTTCCAATGCTTCATAGAAGCTGTTTACAGTAGATTCAGCAGAAGGAGAAGAACAGCCGGTAAGAAACAGAATTGTTAATAATGCAGTGAATAGTTTTTTCATGGAAATACCTCTTATCCATTATAATAGGACTGAGTTATATATGAGAGTTTTATTTATTGATGGAAACGGACACAAAGACAGTGTTTTGTATAAAGGGATTGAGAAATGCAGACAATGCTTATCAGATGAAAGCATTGATTCAGATGTCATCTCTTTAAAAGAAGATATACATCCGTGTACTGCATGCGGTAAATGCATCAAAAAGAGAAGATGCATATTTGATGATGCCGTAAATGAAGTGATTGATGAGATTCAGGAATATGATGCTTTTATTGTGGCATCTGATGTATTCTTTTCAGAACCGGATAAGAAAATCATTGAATTTATGAACAGGTTATTCCGTTGTGCAAATGAAAGAATGGCACATAAGACAGGGGCAGTCATGCTTTATGCAAGAAATAACAATTACAGGAGTGCATATAACCTTCTGAATGATTATTTCTATCAGGCAGATATGCCGGTTATTACGTCTTCAGACTGTTTCTGTATTCAGGAATATGATGATACGGATATGGAAACCATGCATAAGTTAGCCCAGTATTTAAGCTGGATGTTAAAGAGCATAGAAGCTGGTAAAGAAAAGGGATTGATCCAGCCTATGGATATACCGGATAAAATAACAGATTTTACAAGATAAACAGATTCTTTGAATGTTTTGATTTACAATAGAGACAGAGGTTTTTGGAGGTAATAAATATCATATGAATGTACAGGAAAGATACCAGGAGTGGCTGGATCATCTGCAGGACACAGATCCTTTAAAAGAGGAATTAAAGAGTATTAAGGATGATCCTGCTGAGATTGAGGACCGTTTCTATCAGGATCTGAAGTTTGGTACAGCCGGATTACGTGGAAAAGTAGGTGCCGGTACAAACCGCATGAATTTCCTGACAGTTGGCAAAGCAAGTCAGGGTATTGCGGATTATATTGTTTCTCATGGTCCTGAAGCTATGGCAAAGGGTGTTGTGATTGCCCATGATCCAAGACATTTTTCAAAGGAGTTCAGTGAGCTTGCGGCAGGAATCTTTGCGGCTAACGGCATAAAGGTTTATACATTCCCGGATTTAAGACCAACACCAGAGCTTGCCTACATGGTGCGCAGATTACATACAATTTCAGGCATCAATATCACAGCATCTCATAATCCTAAGGAATATAACGGTTATAAGGCGTATTGGGAAGATGGATGTCAGGTTTCTTCAGATGTTGCCGATGGCATGACGGAGAAGATCAATGCCGTAGATATCTGGACTGGTATTAAGACATCTGATTACAAGAAAGATATAGAAGAAGGAAAAATCACTGTTCTTGGAAGTGAGTATGATCGGGAATATCTCGATAAGATCGAAAGTCTTGCGATTCATACAGGTGATGAACTGGATCTTTCCATTCCATTAGTCTATACACCATTGAATGGCTGTGGTTCTATTCCATTCAGACAGATGTTAAAGGACCGCGGCTTTACAAACTGGCAGATTGTACCGGAACAGGAAAATCCTGATCCTGACTTTACAACCGTAGGGTATCCGAATCCGGAGGATCCAAAGGCATTTGCTTTGGCAGAGAAGTATGGACAGGAATTCAATGCGGAACTGTTAATGGCTACTGATCCGGATTCAGACCGCTTTGCGATTGAAATCAGAAATAAGGAAGGCAAATACATTCCTTTAAATGGTAACCAGACAGGATATCTGCTTGTTAACTATATCCTGGAAGGTCATAAGACAGCCGGTACACTTCCTGCCAAGGGTGCTATGGTGAAGTCTATTGTGACATCTACATTGTCTACAATTATGGCTGAAGCATATGGTGTAAAGATGTTTGAAACATTAACGGGATTCAAGAATATCTGCGGCAAGGTCCCTTACCTGCATGAACATGGCTATACCTATTTATTCGGTTATGAAGAATCTGTAGGATATGCCGCATGTGAGGATATCCGTGATAAAGATGGTATTTCTGCCGGTATGCTTGTCGCAGAAGCAGCTGCTTATTACCGTAAGCAGGGTAAGACATTATGGGATGTTCTGCAGGAGATTTATGCAAAGTATGGTTACTTTGCGGAAGATGAACCGAACATTGTATTAGAAGGCATTCCTGGTGCTGAAAGAATTCAGCGCATGATGAAGTGGATCCGGGCTAACTTACCGGAAGAAGTAGCTGGTTCAAAGGTAGAAAAGATTATTGACTATACGAATGGCTATGAGGATATTCCACCACAGAATGCATTGCGTTTCTTCTTGTCTAATGGAAGCTGGTTTGCGATCAGACCATCAGGTACAGAACCAAAGATCAAGTTCTACTTCTATTCCAATCAGGATTCCCGTGAGAATGCATTGAAAGTAAATGAAGAGATTAAGGAAGAAGTATTAAGTAAGGTAAAATCCGTACAGTAAGAAAAAGGGACAGCAGATGCTGTCCTTTTCAGTAACGGATTTCCTGTAATACTTCTTCCAGTTCTTCCAATGATAATGACGTTTCGTCTTTCTCTTCCATAAACCTTCTCCAACATGGTTTAGCGTAGTCTTTTATTCTGTGAAATCCAATGCTTGTTTTTTAAGAGGGATGTGCTTGTTTCCGATTTATGCGAAAATATAGACATGAGTAACAAATGGGTCGAAAGAGAACATAAAGTGTGGCTGAAAGAGAATACAGAAGAACAGGGAGTTTACAAATGTGAACTGATATGTGATGGCGAAACAGTGTATGCAATGGAAAAGAATGTATCTACACGCATGCAGTTATTAACAATGCATGAGGATATGCTTGCCATTGCCCATCACTATATGGAAACAGGGGAACTTCCATCTTTAAGTAAAAGGAGAGGGATAATCAAGTATGGAAATTAAAGCAGTATTTTTTGATATAGACGGTACATTGATTGATGTAGAGGCCGATGGCATGAGCATCTGGGTAAAAGATGCCCTGCACGAGTTACAGGATAAAGGCATTAAGATTTTTTATGCCACAGGCAGACCGCCTTTCTTTCTGCCAGTAACAAAGCATCTGGAGTTTGACGGGGCCATCTGTTTTAACGGTGGTTTGTGCTATGACAAAGAGAATACGATTTTCTGGAAGACGATAGAATATGCGGATGTTTATGATATCGTTCACAATGCGGAACGTATGCATAAGGTGACAGGTTTATGTTCACTGAACTTCTTCGGTACAAATGGAGAGGAAGACACAATGGAAGAGTATATGGAATTCTCCGGACATGAAAATATTGTTTTAAATGATTATGATTTTGAAAAACTGATGAGAAAAAATATATTTCAGATGATGGTCTGTACAACCCCGGATCAGGATGCACAGTTATTAGAAGGTATTACACGTGTGAAGCCGCTCAGGTGGTGGAACCAGGCGGTAGATCTGATTCCCAAGGAATGTTCCAAGTCAGAAGGGATCCGAAAGGTAATGGATTCCTATGGTTTCGATATGAATGAATGTGTGGCTTTTGGAGATGGTGGAAACGATATTGATATGATCGAAGCGGCCGGCATTGGTGTAGCCATGGGCAACGCTGATGATGAGGTTAAAAAACATGCGGATTATGTCGCCGATACATGCAGAAATGATGGGGTTGTCAGTGCTTTGAAACATTATGGAATCATTTCATGAAATATGTGACTGATATGTGAAAAAATGCAATGAAACCGCTTAAATACGCCAAAAATTTGACTTATTCATACTTTCTTTTATAAAATGCCTCACTGTTGTACCTGCATAAAGCAGGACAAAGGAGGCAATGATGAAAACAAAAGTACCGGCAGTATTGGCATTGTATGTTGTCAGTCAGTGTGCACCTTTGCATGAGGTATTGGCAGATGAAAAAGACGATATGACGTCTTTATATGTCACTGACTCTGTCACATTAGGAAATCCTGAAGATTCCTATGATGAAGAGGCAGTATTAGAAAGACTGGATGAATCCAAACAGAATTATCTGAATGCAGATACAGGTTTACTGGTAATGCCACAGATGCTTTCTGCCACAACAGATGATCTTCATAAGCGTGATGCGGTAAATGTTCTGGAAGTAAAAGACGGCTATGCCTGGATTCTGGATGATGAAGGAAATACCGGATGGGTATCTTCTGATCTACTGAAAGATTCCAGAGATGAAATCTTTGATGAAACAGAACAGGTCATGTATGCAGTGGATGCTGCTGATGTTTATGCAGAACCATCGGAAGATGCCGAAGTCATAACAGAATTCAAACAGAATGATGAAGTAAATGTTACAGGTTTATCAGAAACATATACAAGAGTTGATGTAAACGGAACTGTGGGATATGTGTTTAAAAATTCCCTGCAGGACCATAAGCTGACGTTTTCTGAAAGATTAAAGACCATTCAGAATGAACCGGTTGTATATACATGGAATGGTGCTGTATTAAGTACATCAAAGGGATCTGTAAACGGTCCTTCTGGAAAAGAAACATATTACAATCTGGATATGTCTACAGTTATCCGTGTGATGCGTTCCATGGGCTTTTCTGAAGCAGAGTATCCATACTGGGTACGTAAGGATGGCGCAAAGATGTTAGGACCATATGTGATGGTGGCCGCAAATCTTGGGACACATCCAAAGGGATCGGTTATGGATATCTCTTTAGGAAAAGCGCTTGTCTGTGATACCGGTGAGTTTGCCTATAATGGATCCGGAACAAGTGTGGATGTAGCAGTTACATGGTAAGAATGTCTGAGCAATCAGGCATTTTTTATTGTGTATATAATTGACAATGTTAATCATACTTATATAATTACCAATGGTAACTAAATATGAAAACATCTTATGCAAAGAAAATGATTGATTCCTTTCATCAGGCAGCATATCTGATTGAAACAATGCCTGCCTTAGAGAAAGGATATACACCCTTAAGCATCAGGGTGATTGACTGTATTCACAGTCTTCATAAGAAAGGAATTTCTGTTCATCCAAGTGATATCAGTGATGCCATGCATATGAAACGGTCCGGTATTGCCCGTACGTTAAGGCAATTAGAGAAAAACGGTGCCATTATCAGAAATACAGATTCGAAAGATGGCAGGTCTGTGATTATTGAACTCAGTGATGAAGGTACAAGAATCTATCGGAAATATGTACATGACTATTATCGTCAGTTAACCAGGAAACTGAAGGATATTTCTGATGAAGAGATAGAGGCTATGACAAAGACGATAGCTTCGGTTTATGAAGCTATGGAGAAAGGAAGTGGGAATGATGGAAAATGATATGAATGATTTTACCGAAGGCAGTATTATCAGTAAACTGATTCATTTCATGATTCCGGTATTAGGAGCACTTGTATTACAGGCAATGTATGGTGCAGTAGATCTGCTTGTAGTAGGAAGATTCGGGACTACAGAAGGACTGTCTGGTGTATCCACAGGCAGTCAGATCATGAATCTTGTAACATTTGTGATCACCGGGTTTGCGATGGGACTGACTGTTGTGATTGCAGGATACATTGGTGAAAAGAAGACAGGCAGGATTGGTAAGGTTATTGGCAGTGGAACAGTTCTCTTTGGGATTATCAGCTGTGTGTTATTCCTGATCATGGTTCCTTTTGCAAGACCTATCGCAATTGCCATGCAGGCACCATCAGAAGCAGTCAGTGAAACCGCAAACTATGTCAGGATCTGCGGGTGCGGGATCTTCTTTATCGTTGCCTATAATGTCATTGCGGCAATATTCAGAGGACTCGGGGATTCCAAGACGCCACTCATCTTTGTGGCAGTAGCTTGTGTATGCAATATCTTCGGCGATCTTTTCTGTGTGGCAGGATTACATATGAATGCCTCTGGTGCTGCCCTTGCGACAGTTCTTTCACAGGCAATCAGTGTCATACTTTCCCTGATTGTCATGAAACACAGAAGATTTGCATTTTCCATAAGCAGGAAAGACTTCAGATTAAATGGGGAAACAAGAAGATTTGTCAGAGTCGGTTCTCCATTGGCATTGCAGGAATTATTAACTCAGATATCCTTCCTTGCCATCTGTGCATTTGTGAACAGATTGGGATTGGAAGCTTCTTCCGGGTATGGCGTAGGCTGCAAGATTGTTAACTTTGTCATGCTGGTGCCAAGTTCCTTATCGCAATCCATGTCAAGCTTTGTCTCTCAGAATGTCGGTGCAGGCAAAGAAGAACGTGCAAAGAAAGCTATGTTTACAGGTATGGGTATTGGTGTAACCGCCGGTATTATCATGTTTGGCATCATATTCCTTGCCGGTAAGAATCTCTGTGCGTTGTTTACAATTAATGAACCGGTCATTGAAAAGGGATATGAGTATCTGCTTGGCTTTGCGCCAGAGGCAATCGTAACCGGTGTATTGTTCAGCTTTATCGGTTATTTCAATGGTCATCAGAAGTCTTTCTGGGTCATGCTGCAGGGAGTATTGCAGACAATGATTGTAAGATTGCCGATGGCATATATCATGAGTATCCAGCCCCATGCATCATTAACAATGATCGGTTTAGCTTCACCTTGTGCAACCGCATTTGGCATAGTGATCAATGTTATTTACTACATGCATACTTTAAAGACAGTACCTGTACAGCAGAATGCTCATGCATGATTGTAAATAAATGAATTATTTTTCAAAACATATCTGAAAAATTGTCTAATTCATTTTCAAGAAAACTTTTCATGAAGAACAAAACAATATAAAATTATTTTTGTTTAGAATGTATGTTCATTCTTGAAAGGAGATTCGTATGAATGCTTACGTTGAGCGTGTAATTGAAGAAACAAAGAAGAAGAATCCGGATCAGCCCGAATTCCTTCAGACCGTTACAGAAGTGCTGACTTCCATCGAACCGGTTATTGAAAAACATCCGGAATATGAAAAAGCAGCCTTGCTGGAAAGACTTGTTGAACCTGAAAGACAGATCATGTTCAGAGTTGCCTGGACAGATGATGAAGGCAAGCCTCATGTTAACAGGGGCTACCGTGTCCAGTTCAATGGAGCTTTAGGACCTTACAAGGGAGGTCTTCGTTTCCATCCGACAGTCAATCTTTCTATTCTGAAGTTCTTAGGCTTTGAACAGGTATTCAAGAATTCCTTAACAACCCTGCCTATCGGTGGTGGTAAAGGTGGATCAGACTTTGATCCTCATGGCAAGAGTGATGCAGAAGTCATGCGTTTCTGCCAGGCTTTCATGACAGAACTGCAGAGACATATCGGTCTTGATACAGATGTACCTGCCGGTGATATCGGTGTCGGCGGACGTGAGATTGGATATCTGTTTGGACAGTACAGAAGAGTCCGTGACTCCTTTGATAACGGTGTTCTGACAGGCAAGCCATTATCTTATGGCGGTTCTCTGATCAGACCTGAAGCAACAGGATATGGTGCTCTGTACTATGCAGAACAGGTTCTGAAACATCAGAATGATACATTGGAAGGCAAGACAATTACCGTATCCGGTTATGGTAATGTTGCCTGGGGTGTAGCTAAGAAAGCCACACAGTTAGGTGCCAAGGTATTAACAATCTCCGGTCATAATGGCTATGTCTATGATCCGGATGGAATCAATACAGAAGAAAAGATCAACTATCTGCTTGAAATGAGAGCTTCCAGAAATGCCAACGTCAAGATGTACGCTGATAAGTTTGGATTAGAGTTCCATGAAGGTGAGAAGCCTTGGGGTGTTAAGGCAGATATTGCTATCCCATGTGCTACTCAGAATGAGATTGGATTAACTGAGGCAAAGCAGATTGTGGACAATGGCACAAAGTACTACTTTGAAGGTGCTAACATGCCTGCCACAAATGAAGCAATTGCTTATCTGCAGGAACATAACGTTATTGTTGGACCTGCCAAGGCAGTCAATGCCGGTGGTGTTGCCGTATCTGCATTAGAGATGTCTCAGAACTCTGAAAGATTGAGCTGGACAGCTGACGAAGTAGATGAGAAGCTGAAGGGCATCATGAAGTCTATTGTTGATAACAGTACAGCCGCAGCCGAAGAGTATGGTCTTGGCTATGATCTGGTCAAGGGTGCTAATATTGCGGGCTTTGCAAAAGTTGCGGACGCAATGATGTCACAGGGTTTGTTCTGATAACATATCAACCGGGAGAAATCCCGGTTTTTATGTACAAAAATACCGCATCTGATGTATTGTATTTCAGATGCGGTATTGACATTTCTATGACTATTCTTTCTTGTCAGTATCCTGTACAAACTTCAGGAGTTCTTCAGCAGCTTTATTAATGCCATGGTTGCCTTTGTCTGGTAAGCCAAGACATGTATATACTTCACCAACCGGAATATTCTTTTCAAACAGACGGTTGAAGATCTTATCAATTAATACCTTGCATTCTTCCTGTCTCTGCATAGGACCGAATGGATTCGCAAAGAAGGTAGTGGATAATCCTTTTTCCTGGGTTGTACCCAAGGCAAATCTCTTACCCTGGATGAAGGTATCTTCTGCCTCTTCTTCATTTGCGAACAAGTGCATGCCGCGCTTGTCATCATAGTTATTGGCATACAGCAGACAGTCTATCTTATGATCTTTTGTGACTGTTTTATAAGGGGCTGCCGGCATGACTACTCTGGCATTGGTCTTTTCAGGATTGAAGAATATGGAACGATCCAGTTCCTTATAGGCAGTTCCCTGACCAAGATCATCCAGTCTTACGAAGGCACCAATCTCAGTACCTTCTGCCCAGAGGTTTCTGTTTTCATCCATGTGAATGGTACCCATATCATCAAATACGGTTTCCTGATGATCGATAATATCTGAAGCCATATTGCTTAATGCCTCTAAAGTTTCTGACTTGCCGGCACCCGAATCACCCATAAACATCAGGCCTTTCTTTGTGCCATCCTTCAGATAAAGATTGACCATGGCACCATGAATAGGCAGCCAGCCTCTTTCCATCATGACAAGGTTATGCAGCGTAAGCATGGATTTCTTTGTATAGCCGAAGTAATCAATTTCTTCAGATGCAGAAGTCTTTCCTACCCAGATACCGTTTTCCTTGTCTTTATAGAAGACAGTATCCTTTGTGCCGTCATAATTTCCAAACAGAAGGATGGCATCAGGCTTTCTGCCAACACAATCCTCTTCTCTTGCTAACTGGAAGAGACCGCTAGTCGCAACGCAGCTGCACATATAATCCTTATGGAAATATGCATATACCAGTACTTTTCCTATTAAGGCAGGATAGCAGAACCAGTCTTCTTCACTGCCATTGAAATCTTCAATCGGATTATGATCCGCATCTGTGAATGTATTGGTACGTTTATTTGACTTTGTATGAACAATTAATGGTGTTCTTACCATGATGGTATGAACGAAATCAATATTCTTTAATACTTTGTATTTATCAGGACAGTCCCAGTCATATTTCTGCATCAGTAAAGAAGCATTTGTGCCAGCCTGTATCTGCTTGTACATATTGTCTGCTTTGCCAGTGATCTTACGTTCCAGAGTGCGGTAGAAGTCACGGGCAATTTCATTGATCTGACCATCTACATTCATGAATGCATTGGTCTGATAACTGTCAGCTTTAGGAGCATAAAGAATGGAAAATCTTTCAAGAGATGTCCAGTATTTATAGCCTTCTTCGACAACATCCAGGAAGATATCCGGCAATTCCAGATAAGGGAAATCCACGTTTCTTGTATTCATCATTAAAAGCATTCTGAATACACTCTTCAGATCTTCTTTTACTTTTTCAGGATCATCAGT
>CAZHUX010000049.1:0-13622 GCA_964535445.1 uncultured Galactobacillus sp.
TGGCAAGAGTGTTAATGAAGCACTTGCTATTCTGAAGTTCACACCAAACAAGGCAGCTGATGAAGTAGCCAAGGTAGTTAAGAGCGCTGCAGCTAATGCAGTACACAATGAACAGCTTGATCAGAATAATCTGTATATCAAGTCTTGCTATGCAGATGAGTCTGTCGTTCTGAAGCGTTTCATGCCTAGAGCCAAGGGCAGCGCTTCCGGAATTAATAAGAGAACAAGTCATATCACAGTTGTTGTGAGTGACGAGAGATAAGGGAGGAAGATCAGAATATGGGACAGAAAGTAAGCCCAATCGGCATGCGTGTTGGCGTCATCCGTGACTGGGAGTCCAGATGGTATGCAGACAAGGCTGATTACGGAGATCTTCTGAACGAAGATATCAGAATCCGTGAATTCCTTGAGAAGCAGCTCAAGGATGCGTATATCTCAAGAATTGAGATTGAACGTACAGGCAAGAAAGACGTTAAGGTTATTATCCGCTGCGCTCGTCCGGGTGCTGTAACAGGCAAGGCTGACGCTGATGGCAAGGATAATGCTGTTAAGTTAAGAGAGAAGCTGACAAAGCTCACAGGCGGCAAGAATGTCAAGCTCGACATCGTTCAGGTAGCAAACCCTGACCTCGATGCAAGACTTGTAGCACGTAAGATCTGCGAACAGCTGGAAGCACGTCAGTCCTTCAGACTGGCTCAGAAGAAGGCTATTCAGCAGTCTATGAGATCTGGTGCCAAGGGTGTCAAGACACTTGCCAAGGGAAGACTTGGTGGTGCAGAAATTGCCCGTCAGGAAGGTTATTCCAGAGGTGTCGTTCCGCTTCATACATTAAGAAGTGATATCGACTATGCATGTGAAGAAGCACATACAACATATGGCAAGCTCGGTGTTAAGGTCTGGATCTGCCGTGGTGAAGTACTGCCTGGACAGATGGTCAAGGAACCGGAAGCTCCAAAGGGCAGAGGCGACAGAAGAAACGGACGTCGTGACAACAGACATGGCGGAAGACGTTTCAACCGTAATGACCGCAGAGATGTTAATCGTTCTGATGCAAAGCCTGCTGAACAGGCTGCTGCACAGAATGCACCTGCAGAAGGAGGTAATAACTGATTATGTTAATGCCTAACAGAACCAAGTACAGAAGACCTCATCGTCTGAGCTATGAAGGACGTGCCAAGGGTGGAAGAACAATCGCTTTTGGTGAGTACGGATTAGTCGCAGATGAAGGTGCTTATGTAAGCAGCGCACAGTTAGAGGCTGCACGTGTTGCCATGACACGTTTCATGAATCGTGGCGGTAAGGTCTGGATCAAGGTTTTCCCACAGTTAGCTAAAACCAAGAAGCCGCTGGAAGTCAGAATGGGTTCCGGTAAGGGTGCTCCGGATCACTGGGTAGCAGTTGTACAGAAGGGCAGAGTTCTCTTTGAGGTAGCTGGTGTTGATGAAGCAACAGCTCGTGAAGCATTGAGACTTGCTGCTAACAAGCTCTGCGTCAAGACCCGCTTTGTTAAGAAAGGCGAGGAGGCTAAGTAATCATGAATGTAAAAGAAATCAGAGATCTCAGCAACGAAGAGCTTGAAAAGGAAGTTTCCTCACTGAATGAAGAACTTTACGGATTAAGATTTGCACAGGCTACAGGTTCTCTGGAGAATCCTGCAAGAATCAGAGAGATCCGTAAGACAATTGCACGTATCAAGACAGTATTAACTGAGCGTAAAGCTCAGGCTGCAGAATAAGGAGGGCTGAAAAATGGCAGAAAGAAACAGACGTAAAGTCCTTCGCGGAACAGTTGTTTCCGATAAGATGGACAAAACGATTGTTGTAGAGATTACCACATCAAAGGCCGATCCTTTATATGGCAGACATGTTAAGTACTCTACAAAGTTCAAGGCTCATGATGAAAACAATGAAGCCAAGGTAGGCGATGTTGTTGAAATCATGGAAACAAGACCTTTATCCAAGGACAAGCATTTCAGACTTGTCAAGATTGTTGAAAAGGCAGTAGTTCTTTAAGGCACAGGAGGTAAAAGCAATGATTCAGAATGAAAGCAGATTGAATGTAGCTGATAACACTGGTGCCAAGGAGCTTCTGGTTATCAGATGCCTGGGCGGTTCCAAGCGTAAGACAGCTACAATTGGTGATGTTGTTGTATGTGCAGTCAAGAGCGCTTCACCGAATGGTGCTGTCAAGGATGGTCAGGTTGTTAAGGCTGTTATCGCTCGTACAGTATATGGAATCAAGCGTGAGAATGGTTCCTATATCAAGTTCGATGATAACGCAGCTGTGATTATCAAGGATGACAATACACCGGTCGGAACACGTATCTTCGGCCCGGTAGCAAGAGAACTTCGTGATAAGGGATATATGAAGATTGTATCTCTGGCACCGGAAGTTTTATAAGGGAGGCCGAATATGAAGATTAAGACAGGCGATACAGTTAAGGTTATCAGCGGTCATTACAAGGGAACGGTCGCTGAAGTAAAGGCAGTCTCTCCAAGAAAAAACAAGGTTATTGTTGAGGGTGTCAACATGGTCAAGAAGAGCTTAAAGCCATCTCAGGCAAATCCTGATGGAGGCGTTATTGAAGAAGAAGCTCCAATTGATGCATCCAATGTCATGCTCTATGACAAGAAGGCCAAGGAAGCCAGCAGAGTTGGCTACAAGGTTGATGATAAGGGCAATAAGGTCAGAGTTTATAAGAAGTCTGGCAATGAAGTCAAGGAGGCTAAGAAGTAATGAACCGTCTCGAACAGAAGTATATTGAAACAGTCAAGCCTTCTCTGATGAAGGAGTTCAATTACAGTTCTGTAATGGAAGCTCCAAAGCTTGTAAAAGTAGTCATCAACATGGGCGTAGGTGATGCAATTGCGGATTCTAAGCGTCTGGAAGAAGCAGTTGAAGAACTGACTCTGATCTCTGGTCAGAAGCCGGTTATCACAAAAGCCAAGAAGTCCATTGCTAACTTCAAGCTTCGTGAAGGTATGCCAATTGGCTGTAAGGTAACATTACGTGGTGAGAGAATGTATGAGTTCTTAGATAAGCTCATGAACATTGACTTACCTCGTGTAAGAGATTTCCATGGTGTCAGCACAACTGCATTTGATGGCAGAGGCAACTATACATTAGGTGTCAAGGAACAGCTGATCTTCCCTGAAATTAACTTTGATAAGGTTAACAAGGTAAGAGGAATGGATATCGTTATCGTCACAACAGCTAAGACAAATAAAGAGGCAGAGGCTCTGTTAAGAGAGCTTGGAATGCCTTTCACAAAGTAATAGAAGGAGAACAGAATGGCTAAGACAAGTTTAAAAGTAAAGGCTGCACGTCCTGCTAAGTTCTCCACGCGTGAATATACACGCTGCGAGAGATGCGGACGTCCGCATTCCGTATTAAGGAAGTATAAGCTCTGCAGAATCTGCTTCAGAGAGCTCGCTTACAAGGGTGAGATTCCTGGAGTTAAGAAGGCAAGCTGGTAAGGAGGAATACAGTTATGAATATGACAGATCCTATTGCTGACATGCTCACCAGAATCCGTAACGGATATCAGGCGAACCTGACAACAGTTGATATTGCACCAGCTTCCAAGGTTAAGGCACAGATTGCCAAGATTCTGAAGTCTGAAGGTTATATTGAGAATTATGCTACTGAGGGTGAAGGCATCGAAAAGAAGATCGTCGTTACTCTGAAGTACAATGCCAAGGGTGAGAAAGTCATCTCTGGTATCAAGAGAATCTCCAAGCCGGGTCTTCGTGTTTATGCGAAGGGAGATAACATTCCGAGAGTTCTGAATGGACTTGGCATTGCCATCATTTCCACATCTAATGGTATGATGACAGACAGAGAAGCACGTAAACAGCACATCGGCGGTGAAGTAATCGCCTATGTCTGGTAAGAGAAAGGAATTATTGAATGTCACGTATCGGAAATAAAGCGATTACCATTCCTGCTGGCGTAGAGATTACTGTCGGTGAAGGGAATGAAGTGACTGTCAAGGGCCCTAAGGGAACTTTAACAAGGGCATTCTCCCCGTTGATGAAAATTGAAATCAACGAAGGCGTACTGACAGTCAAGAGACCTAATGATGAAAAGACAACAAAGCAGCTGCATGGTACAACAAGAGCTCTGATCAATGCCATGATCGAAGGTGTTGAAAAGGGATTCACAAAGCAGCTGAAGGTTGTAGGTATCGGTTACAGAGCAGCATTAAAGGGCAAGACACTGTCCCTGGGTGTTGGCTTCTCCCATGAAGTAAATCTGGATATCCCGGATGATGTCAAGGTAGAAGTACCGGATGCTACAACAATCAATGTCAGCGGCATTGACAAGCAGAGAGTAGGACAGTTCGCAGCTGAAATCAGAGAAGTCAAGAAGCCAGAACCTTATGGAGGAAAGGGTATCCGTTATGTGGATGAACATGTACGCCGTAAGGAAGGTAAGACTGCTGCAGCTAAGAAGTAATGGGAAGGAGAGAGTAAGAATATGCTGAAATTACAGAAAAAGAATGAAGAGCGTATCAGACGTCATAAGCGTGTACGTAAAGTCGTCAACGGTACTCCCGACTGCCCAAGACTGAATGTATTCCGCTCTAATGCGAATATCTATGCACAGGTTATCGATGACACAACAGGCAGAACACTCTGCTCTGCATCTTCTCTGGCATTAAAGCTGGAGAATGGCGGTAATGTTGAAGCAGCCAAGAAGGTTGGCGAAGACATTGCCAAGAAGTGCCTCGCAGCAAACATTACATCTGTAAAGTTTGATCGTGGCGGCTATGTATATCATGGAAGAGTTCAGGCACTTGCTGATGCAGCAAGAGAAGCCGGACTGAAGTTTTAAGGAAGGAGACGAATCATGCCAAACGAGAATAATGAAGCACGTCCACAGCAGACACAGCAGAATAACAAGCGTGCCGGCGGACGTCCGCAGCGTGGCGGAAAGCGTCCATTCAAAAGACGTGAACCAAAAGAGTTCGACAGCGTTGTCGTCTCCATTAACAGAGTATCCAAGACTGTTAAAGGCGGCCGCAGAATGCGTTTCGCTGCTCTGGTAGTTGTAGGTGACCACAAGGGAAGAATTGGATTTGGAATGGGTAAGGCTACTGAAGTTCCAGATGCAATCCGTAAGGCTGAAGAAGCTGCTAACAAGAATGTATTCAGAGTTAACCTTGTAGATGGAACAAGAACTGTTCCGCATGAGGTTAAGGTTACACATGGATCCAGTACAGTATTCCTGGCTCCAGCTGCTCCAGGTACCGGAGTTATCGCCGGTGGTGCAGTACGTAACATTCTGGAACTTGCTGGTGTTTCTGATGTTCTGTCCAAGGTTATTGGTTCCAGAACAGCAGTCAATGTTGTTTATGCAACTCTGGATGCATTAAAGTCCATGAGAACAGTTGATCAGGTTGCGAAGCTGCGTGACAAGAAGGTTGCGGAGATCCGCTAAGAGAAGGGAGCACATATATGAAACTCAATGAATTAAAGCCAAATGAGGGTGCCCGCTTCACAAAAAAGAGAATCGGACGCGGTCTTGGCTCAGGAACAGGCAAGACATCCGGAAAGGGTCAGAAGGGTCAGAATGCAAGATCCGGCGGCGGTGTAGCTATCGGTTTTGAAGGCGGCCAGACACCTTTCTTCAAGAGAATGCCTAAGAGAGGTTTTACAAACTATACCCGCAAGGAATATGCAATTGTCAACGTTGAAGATCTCAATAAGTTTGATGATGGTGTAGAAGTAAACTACGATGTTCTGAAGGCAGCTGGACTTGTCAAGAAGCACCTTGATGGTGTTAAAGTCCTGGGCAATGGAAAGCTGGAAAAGAAACTGACAGTTAAGGCTGAAAAGTTCTCAGCTTCCGCAAAGAAGGCAATTGAAGAAGCAGGCGGAACAGCAGAGGTACTCTGATCATGATGCATACGTTCGCACAATTGTTCAGGAATAAGGAGACCCGCAACAGGATCTTCTTTACCCTGGCCATGCTGCTGATCTATCGCATCGGTTCTGCTATCCCTGTGCCGGGGGTAAATGCAGAAACTCTGGCTAGTCAGATTTCTGATAACTCCATTCTTAACATGATGAATCTGTTAGGTGGTGGTGCACTTGAGAGATTGAGTGTATTCGCTATGGGAGTTACGCCATATATTACCGCAAGCATCATCATTCAGCTGCTCAGTATGGATGTCATTCCTGCTTTAACAGAAATGACAAAGTCTGGTCAGACAGGAAGAATGAAGATGGAAAGAATTACCAGATACCTTGGTGTAGTGCTTGCCTTTGTACAGGCATTCTCCCTGGTATATGGTTTCGACAAGCAGTACTCCATTCTGGAAAATGCAAATCTTTCCGGTTATCTCTATACAGCTACTGTTATGAGTGCAGGAACAATGTTCCTGATCTGGATTGGTGACCGCATTTCCATGAAGGGTATCGGCAATGGTATTTCCATTATTATCTTTGCCGGTATTGTCGCAAATATGCCAGCGCAGTTTACACAGGTATGGAATGTCGTTGCAGGTGGTACAAGTCAGGGTGAAATGTTTAATGGTATACTGCAGTTTGCGTTGTATATCATTCTGTATCTTGCCATTATCGTATTCGTTGTTGTTATGGAAACAGCACAGCGCAGAATACCGATTCAATATACGAACAGCTCTACTGTAAGAGGCGGAAATGATGTTACATATCTTCCTCTTAAGATAAACAGTGCTTCCGTTATTCCGGTTATCTTTGCGCAGTCTATTATGACAGCACCTCAGATTATTATCAGTTTCTTCAATACAGATCTGTATAACAAGCTGAATCAGTGGCTGTCATTAACAAGCTGGACAGGTTTACTGCTGTATGCTGTATTAACAGTTCTGTTTACATTCTTCTATACAGATCTTCAGGTTGATCCGGATCGTATAGCAGAGAATCTGGGTAAGTCCGGAGCTTATATTCCGGGTATTCGTCCGGGTACAGAAACGCGTTTATATCTGCATAAGGTATTGAACAGAATTACGGTTCTTGGTGCTGCGGCATTGACGATCGTAGCTGTTATTCCATATCTTCTGCCAATGCTGACAAGTATGCCGGCTTCCTCCGCTATCGGTGGTACTGGTATCATCATTGTTGTCGGTGTTGCGATGGAGACAATTGCACAGCTGAAGGGTCAGCTGACGCAGAAGCAGTATCATGGTTTTCTGAACTGAAGAGGAGCAGAAATATGAACATACTGATCATGGGCCCTGCCGGTGCCGGCAAGGGTACAATGTCGGATTTGATTCTTAAAGAATTCAACATTCCGCATATTTCTACCGGAGACATGCTGAGAGAGAATGTACGTCAGGGTACAGATCTTGGCCAGAAGGCTAAATCCTATATGGATGACGGTAAGCTTGTTCCGGATGATGTCATTAATGACATGGTAGAGAAGAGATTATCCGAGCCAGATTGCCAGAAGGGCTATCTGCTGGATGGTTTCCCACGTACACTTGTTCAGGCTGAAGCTTTCGCAAAGATTGAGGATAACCTGAAGAAGCCTGTACAGTGTGTCATTGCGCTGGAAGTTGGTATGGATGTATTAACTGACAGAGTAACAGGACGCAGAATCTGCCCGAAGTGCGGTGCCATTTATCATATTCGAAATTTCCCGCCTAAGGTTGAGAATACCTGTGACAAATGCGGTTCTGAACTGAAGCAGCGCAAGGATGATACCGTTGAGCAGCTGAAGGTCAGAATGGACGAATATGAGAAGAGTACAAAGCCAGTCATTGATTATTATGATCAGCGCGGGGTAGTCAGACATATTGATGCATCCCGTGATACGGATACGGTATTCAATGAAATCAGAGAAGCTTTGAACAGTATCAAAGAGTAAGTGGTCTGACAGGGAAAGAGTGATCTTTCCCTGAAAGGCTGTTCTTATTAAGCTTCATTGAAATTACTATGAAAAAGGAAATGTGTGCCTGCGTTTCTCGTAACATCCGGATGTATAGTCATCCGCATATTAAGAGATGAACATTTCCCGGGTAATTTCTCTTAAAAATGTGAATACACAGGCAAATAAATGCAGACAAGCTGTATAATTTCTGTTAAAATTAATGCTTGCCAAGGAGGCACAAGAATGAAAGTAAGACCATCTGTAAAACCAATTTGTGATAAGTGCAGAGTCATTAAGCGCAAGGGCGTTGTAATGGTTATCTGTGAGAACCCTAAGCATAAGCAGAGACAGGGTTAATAAAGGAAAAGGAGAATAGATAGAATATGCCACGTTTTGCCGGTGTTGATATTCCGCGTAATAAGTTTATCAGAATATCTCTGACATATATTTATGGAATCGGTCCTTCAACTGCAAAGAAGATCTGTGCAGCTGCTGGTGTAGATCCAGACACAAAGACAAGTGATCTGACAGATGAGCAGGAGACTGCTATCCGTAATCAGATCGATCAGATCAAAACAGAAGGTGATCTGAGAAGAGAAACAGCTCTGAACATCAAGCGTCTGATGGAAATCGGATCTTACAGAGGACTCCGTCATAGAAGAGGTCTTCCGGTCAGAGGTCAGCGTACAAAGACAAATGCACGCACAAGAAAGGGTCCGCGTCGTACTGTCGCGAACAAGAAGAAGTAATAGGAGGACGAAATGGCAGCTAATACAAAGAAGAAGGTCGTTTCCCGTAAGAAAAAGGCCAAGAAGAACGTCGCCAAAGGCGTCGCTCATATCCATTCAACTTTCAATAACACGATCGTTACCATCTCTGATGAGGCTGGTAATGTCATCTCCTGGAGTTCTGCCGGAGCTTTAGGATATAAGGGTTCCCGTAAGTCTACACCATACGTTGCACAGTTATGTGCAGAAGCAGCTGGTAAGGCTGCCGTACAGCAGGGAATGAAAACAGTAGAGGTAAATGTTAAAGGACCTGGAGCTGGCAGAGAAGCTGCAGTCAGATCACTGCAGACAGCAGGTCTTACAATTACAGCAATCAATGATGTGACGCCGATCCCTCACAACGGATGCCGTCCACCAAAGAGACCACGTGGTTAATAAAAAGAACAGGAGGATTGTTTAATGCAGAAGTTTGAACGCGCCGATTTTGAAGTAGCAGAATATGTAGAATCTGAGAATTACGGTAAGTTTGTTCTTTCACCGCTCGAAAGAGGTTTTGGTACAACGATCGGTAATGCGCTTCGCAGGGTCCTGCTGTCCTCCCTACCGGGAGCTGCCGTTTTCTCTATCAAGGTTGATGGTGTCTACCATGAGTTCACTACCATTCCTGGTGTAAGAGAAGATGTATCCATGATCATCCTTCAGATCAAGAAGCTGATCATGAAGATTGAAGATGATGAAACCTACACACTGCAGATCTCTGCAAAGGGACCTTGCACAATTACTGCAGGTGACATTGTCTGCCCGGCACAGGTTGAGATTCTGAATAAGGATCTTGAAATTGCACATCTTGAAGCTGGTGCAACACTTGAAATGGAACTGAAGGCCAAGAATGGCCGTGGTTACGTTTCATCTGATATTAACAAGCAGTTGAATCAGGGTGCTTCTCAGGGAATTGGTACTGTATATACTGACTCTATTTACACACCAATTGACAGAGTTGCTTATAACGTTGAACCAACCAGAGTTGGTGAAGATGTTAAGTATGACAGTCTGACTATGGAAATCTGGACAGATGGTTCCATGAATCCACAGAAGGCTCTGTCACTTGCGGCTAAGATCCTGATTGATCACCTTGAGATTGTTGCAAATATCAATGAAGATGTTGTTAAGATGGACAATGTCATTAAGGAAGGTACTACAGAGCAGCCTAATAAGGGTCAGCAGATGATGATCGAAGATCTTGATCTTTCAGTACGTTCCTATAACTGCCTGAAGAGAGCAGGTATTCAGACTGTGGATGAACTGACACAGAAGACTGAGGAAGAAATGATGAGAGTCAGAAACCTCGGCAAGAAATCATTAAAGGAAGTCAAAGAGAAGCTGAATGAGCTTGGCTTAAGCTTCAAGTCATTTGACTGATAGAGAGGGACGTATATGTGGAATCGTAAGTTTGGAAGAAATGCTGATCACCGTAAGGCTATGCTGAGAAACCTTGCTACAAGTGTTATTCTGTATGGCAGGGTTGAGACAACATATGCTAAGGCTATGGATATGCGTTCAGTCGTTGACAAGCTGATCACGCTTGGCAAGAGAGGAGATCTGGCAGCACGTCGTCAGGCAGCTGCTTATATCCGTAATGTTGTTGCGGATGAGAAGACTTCTCAGACTGTTCTGCAGAAGCTGTTTGATGAAGTAGCACCTAAGTACAAGGATCGCAATGGCGGTTATACACGTGTTGTTAAGACAGGTGTACGCAAGGGTGATGCAGCACCTATGGCTTATATTGAACTGGTTTAATTACTGAACAGATAAGCAGGATAGAAGGTCATAATTCGTTATGATCTTCTTTTTTTCTGCGTTAAAGCTTGAAAAGAACCGGGATATACGGCATATAGGTTATGAGATAATAGGATGAAGAAAGGCGATATATATGGAAAAAACGACAGTATTTGATCTGAAACAATTTGATGCTTGTCGGAAAGATAACCGCCTTGAAGTAAAGGCTGCCAATGGAGGCCTCCCTGGTTCTTTATGGGAGACATATTCCTCATTTGCAAATACATATGGTGGATGCATTATCTGTGGTGTGGTGGAACGCAAAGACGGTCCCTGGAAAACAACCGGACTTCAGAACCTTTCTAAATTAAAGAAAGACTTCTGGGATACAATTCATAACCCTCAGAAAGTTTCTAAATGTCTGATTACAGAAGCGGATACGGAAGAATATATCTATCATGGGATTGCATGACAATTCGAGTAATAGTATTGGTAAGATAAAACAAAGAAATTCAGATATTAGAACAATACCATCAGAATTTTTGTCTGAAATTCTTGAATACTGTTCGTTTCCAGAAGCAGGAAAGAATTACAGGAATTCTGTGGTTATAAGTCGGCTCCGCATTTTAGAGAGACTATATTAAAGCCATTGCTTGATAAAGGAGATCTGAAGCTTACGATTCCCGAAAGACCAAGCAGTCCAAAACAAAAATACGTAAGAAAGTATTAACCAGCATGGTCCCGGTAAGGGACTAAGTCTGGAACAGGCTGAAGGACTAAGCTGTATAGAGGTATGTATGAAAGAACTACTGGAATGGGATGCTTATGGAGATATCGTATCTGTATCTAATTCAATCAGAAAGTATTATGGATTAACCCTCCTGCATGATTCAGACCCTGATCTGGATCAATGGTTACAGGAAAAGAAACCCTATCGCATCATTGTTTTATTAATTGATGCGATGGGAGAGTCAGTGATTCATAAGCATTTAAAAGAAAGTGACTTCTTTATCAGTCATGAATTCAAGAGTATTACAACTGTCTTTCCTCCTACTACCAGTGCCGCAACAACTTCTCTCAGAACAGGAATGTATCCATGTGAAACAGGATGGCTGGGATGGGATCAGTACTTTAAAGAAAAAGATGATGAAATCATACTGTTTCTGAATCGTTCTCAATACCACAGAAATACCTTTTATCCGGACTTCTCCTATCAAACTCTGCCACCGCAGTTTATTGGAAAACAACTGCAGGATGCAGGCATTGGATTTGATTCCGTATGGCCTGAATGGGGCAAGGATCATCCTTCAAAGTCTTATTCCGATATGATGAAGAATATACTGAAGGTTTCCAGGCAGAAAGATACACGATGCATATATGCCTATTGGGATGCATTGGATACCTTTATGCATATACATGGCCCTTCTTCCGAGCAGACCGGTTTTATGGTCAGACAGATAGAACGTGAGACAAAAGAGATGGCTTCTCATCTCAGTGAAGATACGGCGTTACTGGTCATTGCGGATCATTCTCAGATTGATATTAAGCAGCGGGATATAACAAAAGAAAAAGATCTTGTATCCTGTTTCAGACATGAACCTTCTTTAGAACCAAGAACAATGGCTTTCTATATCTGGAAAGATAAAAGAAAACAGTTTGAAGATACCTTCCATTCTCTGTTTTATGGTCAGTATCACCTGTATACAAAAGAAGAAGTCATTGAAGGTCATTTCTTTGGAAAAGGGAAGGAACATAGGCGTTTTAAAGAATTTACAGGGGATTATTTAGGTGTAGCTGAAAATGATATGCAGTTAGCATATCGTATTGCCTTGAATAAGAAGGGAGATCATGCCGGAAGATTGAAAGCCGAAGCAATGATTCCACTAATTCTGTATAAGAAGTAAAAAACTGCTATAATGGGGCAATGAAAAAAATACTGATTGCATTAATAACAACAGTAATGATGCTAAGCGGGTGTGCATCACACACTTCGAAATCTTCTTCATCAGAACCTTCTGTAGAATATAAAGAAAGTAATAAGGATGCTTATACCGCTTATTCTGACAGTATTGCAAAACGCAAGGATGCGTCTTCCTGGAGTGCTGCCGTACAGTCTGTATATAAAATGAATTACAGTGATAATACCAATGCAGTATATCAGTTAGACGGCACCCTGGATTATATGAATCCTGATGATCCGACAGCACATATCCAGACACATATTGAAAGAAGTGATGGTCTTACCCTGGCAACAGACGGCTATTACTATGGCGGACGTCTGTATAACACCTATAACAATGTAGATTATTATGAGGATATGAGTGAGGATCAGTTAAAGCAGAGTATGCTTGTGCCTATGGATCCTTATGCTTATGAAAAGTCACAGATAGAGAATATCAAGGCTGAAGATGGTTCAGATGGTTCTGTAAGATATACATATTCTCTGAATAAAGATACATCCGGAACTATCTTTACATCAAGATATGACAGTTATGGACTGAATTCCTTTGATTCCTATTCCGTGACAGACAATACCATTACAGATTCCTTTGATAAAGACGGGCATTTTACAAATGAAACTGCTGATTTCACGATTGAAATAACCGTACAGGATCAGAAAGTTAAAATAACGTTCCATTCTTCTGTGAATTATCTGAAGTTTGATCAGACAGAGGTTAAGATCAGTGATGATCTGAAGAAGAAACAGTCTGCGTACGTCAACTATAAAGATATTGATACAGATGCCATAGCATCGGATTCTACAGCTGTAGATGACAGTGAAGAGTCCACTGTTACTGCTACTTTAAAGAAGAGATTGGTCAACAGAGAAGGCTATAAAGTACAGGATGATGGTACATATCTGTTAGAATTCAATGAGAATGAAAGATATATCTTTGACTTTGATAATGATACATTTACATATTCCAACTATACGATAAAGTATATTTACAGTTGGAAGAGCAACACTGCATCCATGGGTGCGTGTACGTATGAATTCAATGATAAGCGCAAGTCTTCAGATTGTGATGATAAGACAATCGATATGATGAATACGGTAGAACAGTATTTTGAAATGGAATTGTATTACTGTGGTGTATCAGCTTCTGATCTGGAAGCTGAAACCAGATAAAATCAGAAGGGAGATTGTATGAGAGCAGTACTTTCCGTAGTAGGCAGGGATCGTCCGGGTATCCTTGCATTCGTTTCAACCAAATGTGCCAGTCAGAATGTCAACATCGTAGATGTAACGCAGAAGGTCCT
>CAZHUX010000050.1:0-12862 GCA_964535445.1 uncultured Galactobacillus sp.
TTTTCATAAAAATTTATAATTCTTGACTTTTTAAAGCCTGTTCCTGTTGACTTTACTCAATATACATCACAAAAAAAGAGTTCCTTGTGATTAAGAAACCCCTTCTTCTTAAATATCAGTTGTTTGTTTTGTCAGCGTATTTGGATATATCAGCTATTTTAAATGTTGCAGAAGCTAATGCATCCCGCACTGCTTCATCAGGATGCTGGAAAGATGTAAATGATTGTGACTGCCCTTTGCCAAGATTGGCAATCATAATTGTATCTTCAGAGAGAACATTTCCATCACCATCAACTGCCTCTAAATGGATACTGTATGTGGCACTGGCTGTAGCACTGTCTTTAGATGTGACAGTTACAGGAAGCTGAGTAGTATGATTTCCGGCATCATCAGCTGTATCAGACCATTCGCCAAGTGTAACATCGAGTTCTTTTTCGAGAATCTGATCTGTATTCGTGCCATCTTCATCCGCACGGATTTCATCTGTCTTTTTTGCCGTCTTCAAACCTTCATCCAGTGTGTTCCCGTTCTGTACCTGTGTAACAACACTTACACCTACTGCGATTACACATACTGCCGCAGAAATAATACCCACAATTCTGCTATGCGATGTAAATATACCAATCACAGCCAGAATCAGTCCGATGATACCAATAACAAAACCGGCATTTTTCAATGGTGTAAAGCAAAGTATTAACGCTGCCAAGGCAAGTACAGCCGCAAACAGTTCAAAAATAGACATTCCCTTTTTCTTTGGAGTTTCTTTATTGATCTGTTTGTCAGTCTTTTCTTCTTTCTTTTCGACCTTTTCTACTGACTCTTTATTTTCTTCCTGCTTATCTTCTTTTGCGTCTGCAGTATCAGAAGATTCCTTGTTTTTATCCTTTGTATCGTCCGTATCTTTAACCGTCTGCAGAACCTGGGAACGGAATAGAGGATCTGCTTCTTCATCCATATTTATGGGCTGAGTATTCTGTCCACGATGCATCGTATCCGGATCCAGATCAATATAGAATCCACCATCATCGGCATGGAAGAAAGCTATATCATCACCTGGCTGAGGATCTTTATAAACAAGATGCTTAAGCAGATATTTTCTTTCATTACCATTGCCTGCATCAATATAGATATGTGTATCCGTAACTCTTGTCACTCTGTACATACAGGGATTACCTCCATAATGTAAAAGACATCATAACATGATTGAAGCCGCAACAAAAAGAAGACATTTCAGTCTTCTATCAGTCTCTTGAGCTTGCCAATGGTTGTATTTTCAAGCTCTTCCTGTTTTTTCTCTTCTTCTTTTTGCTTTTCAAGGCGGAAATTATAAGCTCTTGTTCTGCTTTCTTCCAATTCCAGATCTGATCTGGAAAAGAAGTTTGTAAAATCAAATGTTCCATCATCGTCATTATTATCAGAATGTCTTGACTGATTCAGGTAATCTTCTTCGCCAAAGGTTTTATCTGTGGTCTTTTCCGGTCTGACCCATCCCTTTTCCAGATCTATGAACCAGTCCTTGGAACCTGAAAAACGGTAAAACTGTACTCTGTCACCGATATGCGGATCATCATAATTCAGACGTTTCAGCAGAAACTTTCTGACTCTTCCATCTTCTGTATCAACAAATACATGTGTATCTGAAAAACCTGTTATTACTGACATGAAACTATCTCCCACTTAACTAACTAAATTATATGCATACAATGTGTATTCTTTGTGAAAAGTAATAAAATCTTTATACTTCACTGAAATCACACTGTAAATACAGCAAATATTCTAATATGTATCTGCCGTTATGGTAAAGTTATAATCATGACATTGAAAGGATAAAACATATGTTCTTTTTTACAAGTTTGTTTTCAAATATTATTCTGATTTATCTGATTGCGGCTGTTGTGCCTGCGTTGATTCTGCTGGCCTATGTCTATAACCAGCAGAGGTATCACAGTCAGCCGGCAGGTCTGATCCAGCATCTGATAGGTCAGGGAATGTTAGCCGGAATTATTACAATTGCGGCAGAAACATTGGGCACATGGCTGTTCAATGGCACAACAAGATTACAGGGAAGCAGCTATGATCTGGCATTTGCCTTATTTGTCGTTGGTATCATCGAAGAGGGTATGAAATTCATCTTTCTTAAAAAGAATACTTGGAACCTTTACAGTTTTCAGACAAAATATGATGGTATCGTATATGCAACTTCCATAGGCATTGGCTTTGCAATATTTGAGAATGTCAGATATGTATTCAGTTATGGTATGTCGACTGCCTTTGTAAGAGCATTTACAGCTATTCCGGGTCATCTGTCATTTGCTGTATTGATGGGCGTTTTTTATGGTCAGGCAAAGTATTATGAAGATACAGGAAATCATACAATGTCGGTTTTAAATCAAATCATTGCTTATTCCTGCCCGGTAGTTCTTCATGGTCTCTATGATGGTATGGCTATGATTAATACAAATACAAGTAATCTGGTTTTCTTCATCATTCTGATAGTTATTTACATCATCATCTTCCGCCTTGTAAGGCATGAAGCAGAAACAGATAAATTCGTTTAATATATTGATTTTCCGCATATAAAAAGGTTGTATCGGATCAGGTTGAAATATGTCCTTATCCGTACAACCTTTTGTTTTACCTTGAAGAATTACTTGTTATCAGCATCGATGGCATCCGCTGCCGTACGTCCTGATACAAAGATTTCAACAATAGCATTACCGCCAAGTCTGTTGCCGCCATGAATGCCTCCAGTCACTTCACCAGCTGCATATAAGCCGTCAATAACCTTGCCATTCTTATCCAGAACATGTCTGTTTTCATCAACTTTAACACCACCCATAGTGTGATGTGTAGATGGAGCGAGCAGTCTGATCTTTAACTTAACACCATCCAGTGTATAAGTAGATTCATCATAATTACCGTTTGCATCTTTTTCGGCATTACCGATTAATCTTGTCCAGCCTGTCTTGGTTGGTTTCAGAGTATCTTCTTTACCTTCCATCAAAGCTTTGTCATATTCTTCAATTGTCTTTTTAACTTCTTCACCAGTGCACTTGAAGCCAAGCTGCTTGAAGAGATCATCCAGCTGATCTACTGTTCTTGTATACTGTCTGTTCTTAACATCACTTTCCCAGAGAGTCTTGTCTTCATCAGTTGCCTGTCCATAAGGATATGGTCCAGGAATGACCTGATCACTGTTGGCTATCTCAATAACAGTACCTGTAGATCCATCATATGTTACGCCGTTTTCAAACTCACCAAGTGACAATACATCTCTTTCACCTGTCTCATTGACATAGCGCTTGCCTGTATTCGGACTGACATAGATTGCATAGTTGCCGCCGCCAAATGCGAGGTCACCGTTGTCAACCCAGGCAATAGGCATTAACTGTGTCCATCCCATACCGGTTGTATCAGCACCTGCTTCAGTAGCCATATCGATGCCATCTCCCTGCAGAGAGGAACGGTTTGTTGTCTGGGTCTTATCCGTGATATCACCTTTAGCCCAGTATTCATTAGTATCCATAACCCGCTTGATGTTTGCAGCATAACCGCCAGTCGCAAGAACTACACCCTTATTGGCATGTAATGTAACCTTTGTGCCATCATACATAGTTGCCTTGACACCAGATACCTTGTCATTAGAGATAACCAGAGAATCTGCCTTTGTCCTAAGCATAATCTTATTATCAGAAGCGTTATCTACCGTCTTGGTCAGAGTGTTCTTTGTTGTCGCAAAATATGTATTGAATACAGTCTTTCCCTTGGTATTGGATCCATCCGGATCAGCCTTGCCATCACCATCAAGATCAGAACCCATGAAATCATTTTCACGATTCCATAAAGCACCTACGATAGTTGGCTGAATAGAGTTATCAAACAGAGCTCCCTGATCTTCCAGCCATCCCTTCAGATCCTGACCGCCATTGATAAACTGAGATACAAGCTTATAGTCACCATATACCCATTTCTTGTGGTTTGCACTAGGTCTTAAGCCGCCATAATATGTCTGGAATATATGCAGATTAATAGTTGAGAATAATGGAAGTTCAGTTTCTGCTTCACCTGCATCAAGCTTTGGCTGTGCCCAGTCAAGATAAGCCTGAATTTCCTTCTTCAATGCCTGTAATGTAGGCAGATATTCCTTGTGTACGCCTGCCTTGGATAATGTTTCAATATCACCGGCAACGAATTCATGATCCTTGAAGTAATCCGGATTGAATTCATCTTCATTCCAATTCAGAATTGTCTTTAATACGGTGATATTACCAGCAGCTTCCTTGACTTTGTCATATGTCTTGCCTTCGTATTCACCGGTAGTCGCATCAGGATTTTCAGGATCCCAGCAGAGATACTTCTGAACAGACTGGAACTGACCACCGGAAGCAGTTGTATTGCCACCTATTTCAGCATTCTCCTCTACAACAACTACAGAATCACCATTCTGAGCTGCCTGTACTGCAGCAGCCATACCGGCACCACCGGCACCAACGACAACAACATCATATGTTTCATCGATGTCAGCCTGAGCTTCATGCTTGGCAGTATTCTTCTTGAATGCATCCAGATCAGAAGCTCCTGCCTGCTTTGCGGCATCATCCAGGGCATTCTTGAATCCGGCTGAAGTAAATGTAGCACCTGATACTGTATCAATACCGGAACCATTGGCAGCCTTTGCATCTTCTACCAGATACGGGAATGCTGGTGTACCAATATGATTTGTTTCGACATTATCACTGTAATCAATATCTGAGATACCATTATCAGTAAATGTGACCTTTAAGTTAATCGGACCATTATATCCATCTGCAGTACCTGTATAAGTACCTGGCTTGGAATAGGTAATTTTCTTATTCTCCTGACTTGTTTTCTTGGCTTTCAGATCTTCAGGCTTAAGACCTGCCTCAGCAAGTGCCTTGGTAGCTGCTTCTTTAATAGCATTAGATGTTATGGTGGCACCAGAAACACCATCGACATTCACGGAATTTGCGTCAACAATGTCTCCCGGAAGCTGTTCCAGAGCCTTTGTGCCAATGCCTTGTGTCTCTCCAGGGCCTTCCGCTTTAACGTCTGTGATTTCTCCATTGCTGAGTGTCAGTGTAACTGTCACATCACCACCATTACCTTTGGCTGTACCTGTATAAGTACCGTTTCCTCCAGAAGATGATGTTAATGCTCCATATGAGCCTGTGAAGACAGCTGCAGCAATCAGTGCAACAACAGAAACAATCGAAATAACCTTGTTCTTCTTTTCACTCATTCAATTATTTCCCCTCTCGCTAAACTTAGCTATTTCATTATACTGATTCATGAAAGCATTCTCAAATTTTTATCATTTCACTTAATTTTCATTTTTCTGTGCTTTTATTAGTCTGAGTACAGCTGCAGCTAAAACTACGATAATACCAGCCCACATAAGCTTATTGGCTGTATCAGTATGATATATAGACCTGTATGCAAAGCATATTACCGTATAGGAAGCCGCAAGCAGTATGGCACCATCATATATATCTAATACTGATGATTGTTTCTGTGTTTCTGCTTTCCTGAGGCTTTGCTTATGCATGATTGTCATGATGCCATCTACAGCAAGAACTGCCGCAAGTACGTACATAACAAGCAGAAATACCATATTATTCATTTGCTTTGTTCCTTTCTCATATGAAACAGGCAGAATACGCAGCATACAATTGTACCGATTACAACTGCCGTCAGATGAATCAGACTGATTATGTTTTTCAAGGGAATAACAGCTGTCTGATTACCATAGAGGATATATGCCCAGAAGATAGTCATCATAATGCTGCAGACTAAAGATGCACTGGCTTTATTTTTCTTCAAAAGATATCCGGCTATGAATTCCAGAATACCAATTAAAATCATCAGAACCGTAATTCTTAACTGCATGGATCTTGCAGTAGACAGAAATGTATTCTGATACATCAGGGACAATGAAAGCGGCATATATAAATATGCCAGTACTGCCTGTACTACATCATATAATCCACCGAGCATCAGAATGATGCTGCTGATTGTAAATACCATAAATAAAGATCCGTTATGCCTCATTTTTAATCGAAGCCAGATAACGCAGTTTCTGCTTTTCACGTTCTATCGCAAAACTTGGATCAGAAACAGTCTCCAGAATACGTGCTTTCAGATATTCTGAAAAGTTATTGTACACTGTTTTTACAGTTCCTGTATCTGAATTCCAGAACACAATTTTACCGTTTTTCTGCTGAATGCAGTATACACCCTGATTTGCCTCTTCAATGACTATCAGATCAACTGGAAGATCAAAGTTTATACGGTAGTCTTCTGTAGCATCCACAAATACCGGTGCTCCATCTTTACGATAGCCCAATACTGCAAATACAAGAAAACCTCCCTGACCATACTTTTTTAAAAATCTGACATAACTTTCCGGCAGGTGAACATGAAGCTCTGTTTCGGCATCTTTGATCATTTCGTCCGTTACTTTTGTATGAGTAAAGTCATAGCACTCCTCATACCTGCGAATAAGTTCTTCAGTCCCCTCTGTATCCTTCCTGTTCCTGTGGTTTGTCATAACTCCTCCGCAAACAAAAATCACTTTTCGACCCGGCAGGACCACATCGAAAAGCGGATTTATTATTGCAGCTGGCTGGCTTTGCGGCCCCTATAGTTTTGCGTCACAACTTTTCAGATGTTTTGCCCATTAGGTTGTACCTATATTATAGAATTATTGTAAATGAATAAAAGTGGGATGCATGTCACTTCTTCATTAAAAATGGTTAATTTTCACCCTCTTTGTGATATTTCTTCCCTATCATATCAAACCATTTCTGTAACCTTGCTTCATATCCATTATCTGACATATGGTAGAATGCCTTGTCTTTTATTTCATCAGGAAGATACTGCTGTTTAACATAATGATGAGGATAGTCATGTGCATAACGATATCCGGTACCATGTCCAAGTTTCTCTGCAGACTTGTAATGCGCATCTTTCAGATAAGATGGAATATCCAGATTTCCACTCTTTCTGACTTCATCTCTGGCCGCATAAATACCATTTGTCACAGCATTTGATTTGGGAGCACAGGCAACATAGACCGCCGCATCCGCAAGGATCAGCTGTCCCTCTGGCATACCGACTCTTTCTACAGCTATTGCGGCAGCTGCCGCAGTTTCCAAGGCACGTATATCCGCTATACCGCATTCCTCTGCGGCCGCAATCATAATGCGTCTTGCAATAAAACGTACATCTTCACCTGCTTCTAACATACGGGCAAGATAATAAAGAGTGGCATCAGGATCAGAGCCGCGCATAGACTTGATAAATGCGGATACTGTATCATAGTGATTATCACCATCTTTGTCATAGCGGATCGCCTTTTTCTGAATGCATTCTTCCGCTACAGATAAAGTTATATGGATATGACCATCATCGGATTTATCCGTTGTCATATCCGCAAGTTCAAGTGCATTTAATACTTTTCTTGCGTCTCCATCCGCCGCTTCTGCCAGGAACTTTTCAGCATCTTCATCTATGACAACATCATCTTTGCCAATACCTTTTATCGGATCTTTGACAGCTCTTTCAATCAACACGCAAAGATCCTCTGCAGTTAATGGCTTCAATTCAAATATATGGCTTCTTGACAGTAAAGCACCATTCACTTCAAAATAAGGATTTTCGGTTGTCGCACCGATTAATATAACCGTTCCATTTTCTACATATGGTAGAAGATAATCCTGCTGGGCTTTATTAAAACGGTGAATCTCATCAATAAAGAGAATTGTTCTTTTCCCATAGGCACCCATTCTTTCTTTTGCATGAGAGACTGCATTTTCCATTTCTTTTTTTCCTGCAGTTGTTGCATTAATGTTTTCAAAAGCAGCGGAAGTAGAATTAGCGATGACATGTGCGAGGGTTGTCTTTCCGGTTCCGGGAGGACCGTAAAAAATAACAGAACTTAATTTATCTGCCTGTATGGCCCGATATAAAAGCTTGCCTTTGCCAATGATGTGCTGCTGTCCGACAACTTCATCAAGCGTAGAGGGACGCATGCGTACCGCTAATGGCTCTGTATCTTTACGATTTTCACTTTCCGCATAATCAAATAAGTTATTCATTCAGTGTACCTGCTCATTCTGGTCTATTTTCTTCTTAACTTCTGCCGGGATCCCGGCCGCAAGACTGTTATCCTCAATATCTTTTGTAACTACGGATCCTGCCGCAATCACGCAACCGTTACCTATATGAACACCCGGGAGAATACGGACACCTGCCCCAAGCCAGCAGTTGTTTCCTATTGTTACAGGCAAAGCTTTTTCCAGACCTTTATTTCTGTCTGTATAATTCATTGGATGAACCGCAGTATAAAAGCCGCAGGATGGTCCGATAAAAACATTATCTCCAATAGTAATCTCAGCACCATCCATGAAATAACAGTCATGTCCCGCAAAAACATGTTTGCCAAAGTGAATGTTGTATCCATAGTCACACAAAAACGGTGAAAGTACTTCCAGCCCTTCAGGAAGCTCTTCTGTCTGCAGAATCTTCTTTAAGATTGTTTCTCTTTTGGAAATATCTGATGGTCTTGTATGATCGTAATCAAAGCAGGCATCTGCCGCTTTCCTTCTTGCTTCAACCAGATCAGAATCATAGTTGGCATCGTACCACTCTCTGGCAAGCATCTTGTCTTTCTCACTCATATAGTCTCTCCATATGGAATTTTATTATTACAGATACACATATAAACAAAAAAGAGACTTTTTACAAGTCTCTTGATCATCAGTGCGGGTAACTGGATTTGAACCAGCACGGGTCGCCCCACTAGTACCTGAAACTAGCGCGTCTGCCAATTCCGCCATACCCGCATCGCAAGAACTATTATACAGCGATATCAGATTTTGTCCATAGCTTTTTGAAGCAGATTTCTTGCGTATGTATCCCTTTCACTGTCATATCCCTGAAATGGATACGTCTCTACCCACTCATCCGGAAATTCCGGCATCGGAATATCATCAAAAACAAGGAAACCGGAATAATACGGATGTTTTAACAGGTAATCACAGATCACTTCCTGTCTGCTCTTATTCAGATCAATTTCAGTTACTCCGACTACCTTATCTGTTTCCTTTAGCCCTGCATTTTTCAAGTAATCAATACATGGCTGTAATCCTTCATAACGCCAGGAAGAAGAAATGACTGCATCTATCGGGTAATCATGAAGAAGCTGGTTCAGACGGGCAACGCATTGTCTGTCCGCAAAGTCGAACTTAACAGCCATCTTCTTCAAACGGTCTTCGGTTGCCGGATCATCCGGATCCAGAAAGACATTAATGACACCATCAAAATCCAGAAACAGACAGAACTTCTGAACTCCTTTTTTTCTGTTTTCAAGGATCATGTCATTTACATGATCCAGGGTATTCTGACTTACTTTAACCTTTGGCATTTTTTCTCCTGTGCCTGACAATAAACGCTGCAGCCTTATCCAGTAATCTGGCAAGATACGATATCATAAACGGAAGTATCACACATGCCGGTATAATTACCAGAAGATCTATCCACTGATACTGTACAGAAACATAGTTTCCGAACCATATCAATATTATGAACATTATTACTGCCATGCCTATAATAACACTATAACGAAGCTTTGTAGGAGGGTAATATACCCTGTATAGTGTATAAAGATAAATGTAAGCGGTTAACATTACAAATATCCCATAGAATCTTTCATCAGGCAGTTTAAACAGCCAGCGGATCAGTATGCAGACCATCGCGGTTGTAAATACAGCTATGCCGCTGGGCAATGCATTCCGGAATGCCTTTCTGAAGAAATGTCCGGTAACTCTTTCAAAGGAAGGTTCCAGCTGTAACAAGAATGTAGGCATGCCCACACCAAAGGCAGAAATAAGAGACAGATGAATCGGCAGGAAAGGATATTCCTGTCTCAGAATAATGACATACAGGGATAAGAGAATAGAGAATATTGTTTTTACAAGATACATGGAAGATGCTCTTGTAATGTTGTTTATAACTCTTCTGCCCTCCTGCACAATATCAGGCATCTGACCGAAATCATTCGTCAGCAAAACAATATTAGCACTGTCCTTTGCGGCAGAACTTCCGGCTGCCATGGCAACCGATACATCCGCTGCTTTCAAGGCAGGCACATCATTAACACCATCTCCGGTCATTGCTACTGTATGACCGGCTTTTTTTAACGCTTTCACAAGTTCCTTCTTCTGTTGAGGAAGTACTCTTCCGAAAACCTGATATTTCTGTATCAATGTATCATAGTCATCGGTTGTTTTAGACATATCTACGTATGATGCGGCATCAGGTATACCAGCCTGTTTTGCAAGTGCTGATACAGTTGCCGGATCATCACCGGAAATAACTCTGATATTGACATCCTGCTTTGTAAAATAAGACATGATATCTTCCACGTTATCACGCAGAATATCACGTAATGCGAATACAGCCACCGGTTCCAGATCATCCGGGAGATCGTTTTCACGCATAGTTGTTTCATTAGAATGTGCTAAGACAATGACACGCTCCCCTGCTTCTGTATAAGCATCCAGATAATGATTCACTGCTGGTGAACCATATGGAAAGAGAAAGGCAGAGGCTCCCATATAGAAAGATCCCTTTCCTGATAAAGATGCACCCGCATATTTACGATCACTGGAGAAAGGAAGAATGTCTGTTTTTTCATAAAGATTGTTTACTGAAAAGTAATCTATTAATGCCTGGGAAGTGGCATTTGGTTTCTCCTCTCCTTGCAGATAAGAACCCATGATGTCTTTGATATCAGATAATGAATATCCCATTAAAGGTTTTACATCTGTTACTTCCATGCTTCCTTTGGTAAGAGTTCCGGTTTTATCCAGACAGATCGTATCTACTCTTGCCAGGGATTCAATCGAGAAAAGATCCTGCACAAGTACATGGTTTAAGGAAAGACGGATTGTGGATACAGCTAAAGCTATGGAAGTTAATACAACTAATCCCTCAGGAATCATACCTACAACAGCTGCTACTGTTTTTAAGATTGCATCCTGCCAGGTCATGCCAATAAAGTAATAATGCGTAATAAACAGAATAATACCTGCCGGAATAATGATGATAGAAATAATACGGATCATGCGGTTCAGTTCATCATGCAGAACGCTTCTCGCATGTTTTTCTTTCTGGGCATCTTCCATAATTTTGGAAGCTGCACACTGCTTTCCAACCTTGACTACCTTAGTTACGGCACTGCCTGCCGTAACAATCGTTCCTGCGTAAACCGGATCACCCGCTTTTTTAATAACCGTATCCGATTCCCCTGTCAGCATGGATTCATTCACTTCCAGATATCCATCATCAACTACAGCATCTGCAGGTATCTGACTGCCTGCTTCAATACGCATACAGTCATCCTGAACAATTTCTTCAATCGGGATTTCCTGCCACTCTCCATCACGCATCACATCGACACTGGTTGCGACCATGATGGACATTTTATCCAAAAGCTGTTTGGATTTGATTTCCTGTACGATGCCTATAACTGCATTAAAGATGATTGTTACAATAAAAAGACCATTTGAAAAACGGCCTGTAATCATAACCAGGATAAAAAGAATAATATTAACAATATTAAAGTACGTAACAATATTGGAACGTACAATTTCTTTAACAGAGCGGGTCAGACGTTTTTCAGAACCGTTAACCAGCCCTTCATCCTGTCTCTTTTTTACTTCTTCAGAATTCAATCCTTTATACATAGACTTACTTCTTTGTAATGATATCTATCAGTTTCTGCTTGATATCACGCATATCCCATTCATCTGGTAAGGAACCATGATTTGCGGTCGCAAATGAACTGGCAAGCACAAGTGCATCTCTTAAAGATGCACCAGCATTGCGTGCACATACAAAGCCACCGCAATGGAATAACGTGTTGATCCTCTTTCTTTCAGGCACAAGGAAACTCTGATCTTTGTCATAGTAATAGGTGCCTTCATCATCTTTTATGATCACAACAGGACTCTCTGTTAACTGAAACAGTATCTCAGATGTTTTCTGCAGATCCTTTTCTTTTTCATGTGACAGATACCAGGCTTCTTCTTCATTGAGATACAGTACCGGATGCATCTTGAAAAGTGCATCATGTGCTTCTTCAGGAATATCTTCGATTCTTTCACCAGGCAGATAATAAACCGGTTTGTTCAGATCATCTATTGTTTCCAGAAGATCAGAAGCACCATCCCCAGCCAGTAAATCACCGGAAACAATCAGATTGTCAATTTCATCCGGATACAGATCTTCTGTATAAGAATGGTCAAAACTATATTCAGCCCCAGGCACAAAGATAACAGATTCATTGCCATCTTCATCTTTTAAATGATATGTACATCCATCTGTTTCAGGTGTATAGCATTCCACCGGAATACCCTTTTCTTTCATGGCTGCCTGAACCTTATCACCATATACACCTGTACCTACCGGTGCAAGAAGTTCATAAGGAAAACCAAATAAATGAAATATCTCAGCAGAAACAAAGCCGCTCCCACCTACGGTTTCATAGGTATTATTAACCTTGAAATCTTCATTTCCCTTAGGAAGCTCTTTTACTTCTGCAATAATATCTGTATGTACAGAACCTATAATCAATGTTTTATCCATAGACGATATTATAGCATTGAAATACAAAGAAAAAACTGACTCATTAGAATCAGTTTTCTTACCAATGGTGGTCCCAGGCGGAATTGAACCGCCGACACAAGGATTTTCAGTCCTTTGCTCTACCGACTGAGCTACAGGACCAATGGTTGCGAGGGCTGGATTTGAACCAACGACCTCCGGGTTATGGGCCCGA
>CAZHUX010000051.1:0-12749 GCA_964535445.1 uncultured Galactobacillus sp.
TTCCAATGATATTGCCGTGATTCACAAGAAACCTACCCTGTACAGATTGTACATGTAGATTATCCGAAAAGAAGTGCTGCCAAGATTACGGAAGCCTACTTCAAGATACCGTCAACCACAGATTACAATGGTATTTATAAAGGAAAGTATCTGGATTTTGAGGCAAAGGAATGCATATCAAAAACCAGTTTCCCCCTGAAATCAATTCATCCCCATCAGATTAAGCATCTGGCAGCCGTTTTAAGGCATGGTGCCGTAGCATTTCTGATTGTACGCTTTACTACCCTGGATCAGACATTCCTTGTTCCGGCAGAAAATGCGATTGATTTCTGGGATCATGCAAAGCGAAGCTCCATACCCTATTCATGGTTCTGTGAAAACGGGCATGTAATACCATGCAGTTATCTGAAGCCGGTTGATTATCTGACGATTCTTGACCAGCTCTATTTTGATAAAGGAGGCTCTGATTCATTATGAGAGACCAGAAAAGAAAGAAAGCAGCCGGTAATAACGGCGGACAAAAGCATACAAAGCGGCCTGCGGGAGGAAAGAAAAAATTCCATGGCTTCCGCTTTGTAACTCTGCTGTTGGTTGTGGCGGTAGGATTTGAACTCGTTTTAGGTTCAGTCGGATTAATCGGTATTCAGTCCATGCTCAAAGATGAACCGGATCTGAATCTGGATGACTTCTTTGCCCAGGAATCTACATTGATCTATGATTCTGAAGGCAATCAGATCGCCGACGTAGGAACCCAGTTAAGAGAAAACATCACTTATGATGAAGTTCCGGAAGCTATGGTAGATGCCTTCCTTTCCATAGAGGATTCCCGTTACTTCACACATAATGGATTTGATCTTCCGCGTTTTGTACAGTCAACGATCAACACGGTTCTGCATGGCAATGTACAGGGTGGTTCCACCTTCACGATGCAGCTTGTCAAACTGACATACTTCCAGAATGATGATAAGGGTATTTCCAGAACCAAGGATATTCAGTATAAGATCCAGCAGATTGATCTGGCGATGCAGTTAGAGAAAAAATCCAATAAAAAAGATATCTTTGCGATGTATCTGAACAAGATGAATTTCGGTGGTATCGGTAATATCCGTGGTGTACAGAAAGCAGCCCAGCAGTACTTTGGAAAGAATGTCAGTGATCTGAATATTTCCGAATGTGCATTGCTTGCCGGCGTTGTTAATTCACCATATTACTATGATCCTCATAACTATCTGGATCATGCGACAACAAGAAGAAACACGGTATTAAGCATGATGTTAAGACATGGTTATATTGATGAAAAAGAATATAACCTTGCCAAGAGTGTCAGGGTAGAAGATCTTTTGATAGATCCGACAACTTCATTAGATGCCAATGGATATCAGTATCAGGCATATATTGATGAAGTATTGAAGGAAGCAGAACAGGTAACCAATCAGGATCCTCTGTCCGTGTCCATGCAGATATATACAGCGATGAAGCCGGATGTACAGTCGAAGGTAGAAGATATTGAAGCTGGTACAGATACAAATGTCGTGTTCGCAGATGATGCCATGGAAATGGGATCCATCACTGAGAATAACCAGACAGGTGAGATTGTCGCTATCGGTGGTGGAAGAAACTATGCCTCTGGCGGAAGTATGCTGCTGAATCACGCAACTGAGCAATACAAACAGCCTGGCTCTTCTATCAAACCATTCCTGGATTATGCGCCTACATTTGATTATGTAGGATGGGCTACTTCCCATGAACTGGATTCTGCCCCATTGCAGATAGGCAACTGGACATATCAGAATGCCGGTGGTGCAGATTACGGTATTGTCGATTTAACAAAGGCAATTGACTATTCCCTGAATACACCTGCTATACAGGCCATGCAGGCAGTCATCAAGAAACAGGGTCAGGACTGGTATGTCAAATACATGAAAGCTCTTGGCTTTGATGATAATGTTGCGGAGAGTCTTGATCTCTCCTACGCTATCGGCGGTAACAACTTCGTCTGTACGCCAGAACAGTTAATGGCTGCTCATGCAGTACTGATGAATGGCGGCAACTATATCACACCACATACAATCACAAAGATTGTTTACCGCAGTGGTCAGCAGGATGATTATGTTCCTAAGTATCAGAAGAAACAGGTTATGTCTGATGCGGCTGCTTATATGGCTGCGACATTAATGTACAATGCCGTACATGATGGTGTTCCTAACTATCTGCCGATTCTTGCTAGAGATTACGCAACTTATGGTAAAACCGGTACTACCGACTGGGGTGATTCCGGTCTGCAGTATGGTATTCCTAAGGGAGCCATGAAAGATAAGTGGATGGTAACCAGTGATACGCAGTACACAACATCTGTATGGGTAGGTTATGAAAAGGCAGTTGCCGGTCAAAGCAGTTACTTTACAAATGCCAAGGCATGGATGAATATTCCTGGTCATATCAGTTCTGAAATACTGGATGCCGTACATGCGGATGGCAGTAAGCCTGAAACACTGGCACAGCCATCTGATGTTGTAGAGATCACACATGTTAAAGGTATATTCCCTTATGTAGCACCTACCGAAAATATTCCTTCTGACATGGTTGTGACAGGTCTGATCAAGAAGGGATTCGATAAGCTGGAAGACTTCAATGTAGATATTCCGGCATTACAGAATCTCAGCAGCTTCACTGCTGAGGCTTCCGCAAATACACTGGATATCAACTTCACATGGGCTGATTATCCGGGTGAAACAGATGCTTCTACGCCTGAGCCAACTGAAGGTTCTGCAAATCTGTTTAACATCAATATGTTAACCGGTAAAGTATTATATAAAGCCAGAGTGTCACAGAATGGCAGTACGCTTGGTGAAATCACATCAGAAACCCCTACTTCCACACAGACCGTTACAGGTCTTGCCTGGGATACAGATACGGAAGTATGCGGCTACTATGGATATGAAAGTACTTCAGATGAATCCAATGAAATCTGTGTAACAATTCATACTCCGGTAGATCCTAGTGCTGTTACACCTGATGCAGGTGAACATGAAGGTACGGATGGTCCGCCAACCGATACCACAAATACTACTACAGCTACAGTTCCACAATAAAAACAAGGGAAATCAGATTATGCTGATTTCCCTTTTAAGTTCTTGCTTTTCTCATGACAGATTGCCACAAACGGGCACCGGTAACACTCCGGATTACGGGCATGACACAGATACCTGCCGAAGAAGATCATCTGATGATGCGTCTTTATCCATCTTTCAGGCGGTATCTTTTTCTTTAGCTTACGTTCAATGGTATTTACATCATCCTTCTGATAACATAGTCCCAGTCTTTTGGATACTCTGGATACATGTGTATCTACCGCTAAAGCTGGTATGCCGAAGCATTCACTCAGGATGACATTGGCACACTTTCTGCCTACCCCGGGTAATGTGGTTAATTCTTCCATCGTATGCGGCACTTCACCATTAAAATTATCCACAACTCCTTTGGCAAACCCCTGTATTGACCTTGCCTTATTACGGTATAAGCCTAGTGTATGAATGTCCTCTTCAATGGCATGAATATCTCCATCAGCCAAAGCATAGACATCCGGAAAGTCTTCAAAGAGCTTTGGTGTCACCCTGTTTACCGAGGCATCTGTTGTCTGGGCTGATAAGATGACCGCAACTGCCATCTCATAGTTATTACGGTGTACTAACTCACAATGGGCATCCGGATATAATGCGTCCAGATGGTCCAGTATCTCCTCTACAGACATGTGTTCCATTATGCTTTTCCCTCATCCAGCATCTCTGCAGTTACACCTTTTTCTTTCCATTCTGAAAGTATTTTTTCAATGTAAGGCAGACTCATTTTCTGATAGGCACTGGCTTCACGAAGAGCGTAGATAATTAATTTCTTGTCAGTAGTCTTATTCCAGTCAGATATCTTCTGCATTTCACTATTTGTAAGAGGTCTTTTGAATTCAGACTCAAATATGTCAAATAACGAAGAATCCAGGATTCTCTCATCTCTTGCAATATCTGTTTCAAACAATCCATTTAAAAGAAAGCGTACTGACTGGCTGGATACACGTATTTCAAGATACTTCTTGGCGCATAATACCGATATCACTTCATCTGTTTTCTCCATGGATAAACCGGTTTTCTGAGACAGTGTTTCCATTGTAATGTTCTCCTGATGTTCATTCATGAAATCTATCAGAAGAACAAGTACGGTTTCTTCACTGCTCATGCCTAATAACTGCAGATTATCCAGAATCCAGTCACGATGGTTCACATATTTCTGTTCATACCATTTCATTTTGTGCCTCACGTCATTCAATGTTACTATTTTATTATGTTCAAGAAAATAACTTTTACATTTTTAACACTGTTAATCCTGTACAGTATTATCGCTGCCGGCTACAGGTATTTTGAACCTGAACAGACAGCATCTTCAAATACATCCAATACAATAGACTATGCATCTTTAAAAGACTATATCACTTCTACCGGTGATGCCAGTATACATTATCTTCTGTTTTACAGTTCTGACAATGAAAATGCTGTCTATGTCAAAGACAGCATTCTGACCCAGGCTGAAGCAGATACTCACCTGCAGTTAAGCAGTCTGATTGAAATTGTGGATGTAACAAACCTTGATGAAAGCATGGAAATAAACCGTTTATCTGAAGACTGGGGTATTTCCTCTGTTCCTGCCTTTGCGGCCATATCCATGAAAAACGGAAAACCGGTCGTGAATAATAAACTGGAATGGGATGATAAAAACCCGATCAGTGTAGAATCATTAGAACAATGGCTGAAGGATAACAGTCTGTATACATCAGGTTCTTAATCAGACAGAAACAGTATTTTCTGATTCATAGGTTTCCTGCGGCTGATCCGCCCAGAGAGATTCCAGACGATACTGTTTTCTTGTCTCTTCGGTAAAGATATGCAGGACTACTTCATTAAGATCCAGCAGGATCCAATACAATAGACTATGCATCTTTAAAAGACTATATCACTTCTACCGGTGATGCCAGTATACATTATCTTCTGTTTTACAGTTCTGACAATGAAAATGCTGTCTATGTCAAAGACAGCATTCTGACCCAGGCTGAAGCAGATACTCACCTGCAGTTAAGCAGTCTGATTGAAATTGTGGATGTAACAAACCTTGATGAAAGCATGGAAATAAACCGTTTATCTGAAGACTGGGGTATTTCCTCTGTTCCTGCCTTTGCGGCCATATCCATGAAAAACGGAAAACCGGTCGTGAATAATAAACTGGAATGGGATGATAAAAACCCGATCAGTGTAGAATCATTAGAACAATGGCTGAAGGATAACAGTCTGTATACATCAGGTTCTTAATCAGACAGAAACAGTATTTTCTGATTCATAGGTTTCCTGCGGCTGATCCGCCCAGAGAGATTCCAGACGATACTGTTTTCTTGTCTCTTCGGTAAAGATATGCAGGACTACTTCATTAAGATCCAGCAGGATCCAAGTACTGTCTTTTTCGCCCTCTCTTGCACGTACTTCATAGCCATGTTTCTCTGCTTCCTGCTCTACAAATTCAGCAAGTGAAGCAGCATGTCTTACATTACGGGCTGTGCAGATTACGAAGTAATCCGTAAACGGATTTACTGCCTGCATATTGATTGTCACAATATCAGACGCCTGTTTCTCATCAAGTGTATGTCTTACAATATCTAATAATTCAGACATGTACTCCCTCCTTTTCCCATATATATGCACGGGATTCTTCTTTAATCAATGCGGCAGCTTCAGCAAGATTCTTTTCTGCGCATTTCATTTCTTTTGTTGTATCGTAACCACGGTTCGGTTCTATCTTATCTGCGATATACAGCAGATGATCATAAGCACCATGACCATCCCCAAGTGTATGATGGGCTATGGCATGCAGAAGCCTTTCATCATGAAGATTCATATTCTGCTTTAGCCAGATAACAGCAGTATAGCTGTGCCATACCTTTGGCGATATATCCAGCCATTCCGGCTTCCATAAGGCAATGATCTTTCTGCCTTCTTCATCAGTAAACCGCTTGGTAATATCATGCAGCATACCCATTCTGTAAGCTAAGGAAACATCCAGATGATGAACTTTGGCAAGATGCACACATGTATCGGCGACACCCTTGGAATGAATGGCACGATGCGGCTTGCACATGGCTTCTACAACAGCATCCAGATACAGATTATGTTCGATAAGATATGCCTGAATGCCATATGCGGCATCCTTGAAATATCCTTCTCTTACAGTTTTCTCTTCTTCATTTAATTCATCCGGAATAAACTTATTGCCTGTTTTACTGCAGATATGCATGTAACGGTAAGGCTTTATGGCAAGCTTTACCATTTCTATTCTTGTTTTCTGATCCGCAATACCTTCTTTATTTACAGAAATCCATATATCTTCCTGTAAGAGATGATGCTGAAGCTTCAGCCAGTTAATCTCATTGCGGGTAACCGGATCAAAAGGTCCTGAAACGATCATGGTAAGATAATCTCCGGATCATCTGATGGACGATAGAGAACAATTGTTCTTCCGATAACCTGCACTAATTCACTGTGCGTATATCTTGCCAGGTCAAATGCAGTTTCCTGAAGATCACCCGGCGCATTCTTTAATACACTGACTTTAACAAGTTCCCTTGCCTGTAAGGCATTGGATACCTGTTCAATCAGATTATCACTTAACGAATCACGGCCTATCTGAAAGATAGCCCTCTCTTCTGAAGCTAATGCTCTTAAATATCTTTTCTGCTTTCCCGTTAACATCAGATCATCGCCTTTCTAAATGTTATTGAAACATTCTCCGGTACATATACGGACACATGTCCGATCTTACCACTGAGGCATACCCAGCCAAGACCATCTATGACAATATCCATCTTATCAGAACGTTTGTGTGTTTCATACTTTTTAAAATGATTCTTAACCGGTACAGGTCTGAATAATTCCCCATAATGTTTCTGCCATAGTTCATCCGCATTGGCAGTCTTAGTACGGTGAATCTTCAAAGCATCCGATACATAGAATACACATCCGGCATTTCCTTCTACGCCAAGATCAATTCTGGCTAAACCTCCGATCAGAAATGTCTGATTGTTATACAGCTGATAGACAATCGGCTTTACCGCGTGATAAGGCACAATGGTCTTTAAATCCGACTCTTTCACTTCCATTAACATATCATGGGATAATTCGATGCCTGGTGTATCTACATAGGTAATGCCATCCTGTTCAATCTCATTAAAAGCCAGGGTTGTACCAGGATGTCTTGATGTGGTTAAAACATCAGAACCCAGTAATCTGTTCAGTAAAGAACTCTTTCCGGCGTTGGCTTTACCAATGAAACATACCTTTCTGCCTCTGGCTTCAGAGAGTATGGCTTCTTTTAATTCATCCACACCCATGTTTCTTGTACTGCTTATGAATGTAAGAGAGCGAACATGAATCCCCTGATCCTTTAAACGGGAAAAGATAAATCTTGCAAGTTTCTCGGAAGACAGGGTTTCCGGTAAAAGATCCAGCTTGGTTCCGGCAAGGATGATGTCCTTGTCAGATAACCGTCTGTTTAAACCTGATAACATACCTGCTTCAAAGTCAAACAGATCAACGACCCATACAATCAAAGCATCCATTTCAGATACTTTCTTTAATACTTCTTCAGGATCAATACCTGTACGCATGGATATTGTCAGATCATCATAATGCATTAAGCGAAAACATCTCTGGCAATAGTCACTGTCTTTCTTCGGGGTATAACCCGGTTTGTCAGGTTCTGTATACTGCAGGGTTATACCGCATCCTTTACATTTCTTCATCAATTACTCCCGCTTTCATCAAACAGGGAAAGCTTTTCTACATCTTCATGTACAGTCTGATCACTGTCAGCCGGTATATCAATAATCCGGCAGTCTTCTATTCCTTTCAGAATATCCCATCCATCCTTTAATACAAGCGGATGGGTAAAGCCTGCTTCTCTTGGCTTTAATGCAATATCAGATGTATGCAGTACCTGTTCTTCAGGATCATAGAATGTCATATCCTGACCAGGTCTTATGGACAATACATATCTTAAAGAAGAAGGATTGGTCTTTAATCTGCGGCAGATAAGAGTACCTTTTAATGGTCTCGTGCCTTCCGCAATTTCACTGACATGAATTCTCTTCATGCCGCCATCTTCACTGATATATACAACATCCTTGTCGTCAGCTGATAAGGCACAGCTGTAAACAAGCTCATCGCCTTTGCCAAGGTTCATGGCCTTGACACCCTTGGATTTCACACCGGTGGAAGGAATCTGGTCCAGATCAAACTGATAGGAGAAACCGTCCCTGGATACAACGGCAATCTTCTGATCTGCATAAATCATAAAGGCACATAGCATCTTCTTGCCGGAAGGAATATTCATGGCCGTCATAACCTTGTTATTGCGGCTTGTCTTCCATATGGATACAGGTGTTTTCTTTATCTGTCCGCCAGAAGATACCGTAACAATCCAGGTGGAAGGAATCTGGTCCAGATCAAACTGATAGGAGAAACCGTCCCTGGATACAACGGCAATCTTCTGATCTGCATAAATCATAAAGGCACATAGCATCTTCTTGCCGGAAGGAATATTCATGGCCGTCATAACCTTGTTATTGCGGCTTGTCTTCCATATGGATACAGGTGTTTTCTTTATCTGTCCGCCAGAAGATACCGTAACAATCCAGGCATATGTCTCAAAGTCATGTACGACAATGGCATTGATGATCTTGTCATCTCCATCAATCCTGACAACCTTGTTCAGATGCATGCCGATATCTTTCCATCTGCCTTCATCTATCTGCCATACCGGTACAGAGGCATAATTACCTTTTTCCGTAAATAACAGAAGTGTATCCAGGGTATTGGCTTCAATGGTTCCAACTAACATGTCCCCATTCTTCAAACCTGTCATTTTATCAGTAGAAGAATTATAGGAACGTAAAGATACCCTCTTCAGATAACCATCTCTTGAGACCGTAACCATTACCTGTTCAGAGGCAATCATGGAAGAGCGGTCAATGACAATATCCTCTACTTCCTTCTCTATCTTTGTACGACGGGGATCGCCATAGTCTTTCTTGACTTCTCTTAATTCTTTTATGATGACAGATTTCAATACATTCTCATTTTCAATGATTGCTTTAGTTTCTTCGATCTTATTGATTAATTCCGCAAACTCATTGCGTAATATCGTTATATCCGTATTGGATAAACGATACAGACGCATGGAGACAATGGCCTCAGCCTGCGGTTCATCAAAGTCAAAGGCCTTCATCAGATTCTTCTTGGAATCTGCTTTATCCTTAGAACCACGGATAATACGGATGACTTCATCCAGAACCGATACTGCCTTCATCAAACCTTCAATAATATGAATGCGGCTTTCCATCTTGTCTAATTCATACTTTGATCTGCGTAAGACTACTTCTTTTCTGAAATCCAGGAAAGCATCCAGAAGGCCTAATAGGCCTACCTGTTCCGGTTTCTTGTCAATGATGGCAACATTGTTGTAGTTGTAATAGATCTGCAGATCCGTGTTCTTATAGAAGTAATTCAGAATCATCTGGGCATCCGCATCTTTTTTGATGTCTACGACAATTCTCAAACCATTACGATCGGATTCATCACGCACATCGAGAATACCGTCAATATCCCGGGACAGACGGATTTCATCCATTTTCTTGACTAACTGTCCCTTGATAACTTCATATGGTATTTCCGTAATAACAATTTGCTGGATGGTATGGGTCTGGACAATCTCTGCCTTAGCTCTTACAACAATTCTGCCTCTGCCGGTTTCAAAGGCATCATGAATGCCTTTTTCACCCTGGACAATACCTCCGGTAGGAAAGTCAGGTCCGGGCATGATTTCCATGATCTCCTCTAAAGAACACTCAGGGTTCTGAAGACGATAGATAGAGGCATCTACACATTCATTTAAGTTATGCGGAGGCATATTGGTAGCGTAGCCGGCTGCTATACCGGTTGCGCCATTTACTAACATAACCGGGAAAGGAACCGGTAATACAGTCGGTTCATTTTCCGTATCATCAAAGTTCGGTGCCATCTCCACCGTATTCTTGTCAAGGTCATCTTCCATGACTTCCGTTACCTTGGCAAGTCTTGCCTCTGTGTAACGCATGGCAGCCGGCGGATCATCATCGATAGAACCATTATTACCATGAACATCGATTAATGGTAAACGTACCTTCCAGTCCTGGGACATACGGATCATGGCTTCATAGACCGAAGAGTCACCATGCGGATGATAATTACCAATGACAAGACCTACTGTCTTGGCAGATTTACGATATGGATGATCCCATGTATTGCCATCATGATACATGGCATAAAGAATTCTTCTCTGTACCGGTTTCAGACCATCTCTTGCGTCAGGAAGCGCTCTTTCCTGAATGATGTATTTGGCATAACGTCCGAAACCGGAACCCATGATGTCTTCCAAACGTTCATCTATATATTTTGTATGATCTTCAATTGTTTTCTTCTTACTCACGCCTGCTGATCCTCCAGCTTATAGTCATCTTCCAAAGTAAAGCGGATATTATCTTCAATCCATTTACGTCTTCTTTCCGCTTTATCACCCATTAAGGTAGATACTCTTCTTTCGGCTTTCACGCCGTCTTCTATACCGACTCTGATTAAAGTACGGTGGGCAGGATCCATGGTTGTTTCCCATAACTGGGTTGCATTCATTTCACCAAGTCCCTTGTATCTCTGAATCTCACATTTACCTAACTTCTTTTTCAAAGCATCCAGTTCTTCGGTTGTATAGCAGTATTCCAGTGTCTTGCCTTTTGTAACCCTGAATAATGGCGGCAAGGCAATATATACCATGCCATGTTCCAGTAATGGACGCATATAACGGTAGAAGAATGTTAATAACAGAATCTGAATATGCGAACCATCATCATCCGCATCGGTCATGATAATAACCTTGCCATAGTTGGATTCTTCATAATCAAAGTCAGGTCCTACCCCTGCCCCAATCGTATAAATTAAAGTATTTAATTCTTCATTCTTTTCAATATCTGCCAGAGAACACTTCTCGGTATTCAATACTTTTCCTCTTAAAGGTAATATTGCCTGATAGACAGAATCTCTGCCCTGCTTTGCGGAGCCGCCAGCGGAATCACCCTCAACCAAGAACAATTCCTTGATTGCCGAATTCTTGGTACGGGCAGGAGCTAACTTACCAGAGAGTACCTTCTCTCCCTTGCCGATCTTCTTTCCTTTACGGGCTTCTTCTCTTGCCTTTCTGGCCGCATTTCTGGCGAGCATTGCCTTCTGCATCTTACGGACAAGCATGTCAGACTGTTCTCTGTTTTCTTCTAACCAGTAATTCAGCTTTTCACTGACTACCTGTTCTACGGCAGGTTTTGCCTGCGGTGTACCAAGCTTACCCTTGGTCTGTCCTTCAAACTGCAGAATCTCCTCCGGTACGGATACAGCTAAAACAGTTGTTAATCCCTCTCTGACATCAGAGCCTTCCAGATTCTTGTCTTTTTCTTTTAATATTCCATGCTTTCTCGCATAATCATTAACAGCCTTTGTAAAAGCACCTTTGAATCCGACTTCATGCGTGCCGCCATCCATGGTTCTGACTAAGTTAACAAAAGAATATGTATTCTCCTGATAGTCATCTGTGTACTGGAACGCCACGGAAACCTGTATGCCTAAGGCACTTCCTTCAAACTTTACCGGTTTCATTAATGGCGTTCTGTCTTCATTGAGGTAATCAATGAAAGCCGTCATACCATCTTCATAGAGATAGGTTTCACTCACCGGTTTCTTGCCACGGTTATCCGTCACAACAAAAGAGATACCGCTTAATAAGAAAGCCTCTTCTCTTGCCCTTTCACATACCGTATCATACTTGAATTCCGTAGTCTGAAAGATCGTTGGATCTGGCTTGAAACGTACCGTAGAACCTGTTTTATTAGTCTTGCCAAGGTGCTGAAGCTTACCGATCTTCTTACCGCCATCCTTAAACTCCATACGGACATGTTCACCATCATGACATACATCTACCGTAAGCCACTCACTTAAGGCATTTACTACGGATGCACCGACACCATGTAAACCTCCAGCTGTTTTATAACCGCCATGAGAAGTAAACTTACCGCCTGCATGCAGAACCGTAAAAATAACTTCCAGTGTATTCTTGCCAGATGCATGCTTGCCAATAGGCATACCTCTGCCTTCATCTGTTACAGTTACAGATCCATCAGCCTCAAGTGTGATGGTAATCTTCTTGCCATACCCATTGATAGCTTCATCTACTGCATTATCTACAATCTCCCATATCAGATGGTGTAAGCCATGTGTATCGGTAGAACCGATATACATACCCGGTCTCTTTCTAACCGGCTCCAACCCTTCTAATATCTGAATACTGCTGTCATCATACTTTTCTGCCATTTACTGCCTCACTTCGTTAACTAAGTTATTATAACAAGAAATTCGATTCTATTGAAAAATGGATGTCTCACATTAAGAAAAGACCTGAACTTTCTTATCAGTTCAGGTCTTATCATAACATCTTAATTACTCATGAGAATGTTTCAGGTATACAACACCTCCTGCTGTAATCATTGAAACTACTACCATGAATACCCATGGTGCAGATTCTGTAACATCACCTGTATCCGGTGTACTTGTGACATATGCCTGTGTACCAGATGCTGTATT
>CAZHUX010000052.1:0-12462 GCA_964535445.1 uncultured Galactobacillus sp.
AATAAATATAAAGCATTACAGTATTCTGTTTTATGCTGGTATCATATAAGTATGTATAAGTGGCATAAAAGCTTGAAAGAAACCATTCAAAATGCAAAGAAAGACCGTATCGCAAGATCCCAGCTGATTTTTCAGATATCGATGTTTTCAAACTGCATCTTTGTACTGATTTATCTGATTGACGCAATCGGGAATCAATCGGTATGGTCTCTTGTTGTCGGAGGCTATTATGCAAGTATTGCCTGGATCAGGATCCATCTGGTCCGGGATACGTATTGGGTGAATCATGAAAGTGACTATGATAAAAGAGTAGCGATGAAGCGCAGATGCATGCGTACTACCGGTTCGCTGATGCTGGTACTGGATGTCATGTTTGTCATTATGGAAATGTATATGGTAAAGATGAATGCTTCTTTCCATTATGGAAAGATGGCATTTATCACTACGATATTGTATGTCCTGGCAGGTTTCTGGGCTTCTTTATACAATGTCATCAAAGACAGAGGAGTACAGTCCATGCTCAGTGCCTTAAGACTTGTAAATCTTTCTGCCTCTGTAACAGGTCTCTTTATCCTTTTCGCAAGTCTGATTGACACATATTGGAAAGAATTAGGCAGAAGAGAATCACTACTGCCATTTGCGGGCAGTATCGTATTTATCGTTTTAACAATGGCTGCGATACATGTCATATTGATTGCGGAAAAGAAACCGCATGACTGGGAAAAACATCACCCGGATCATAAAGTATACAAAAAATAGAATTGTCTATTTTAGTTGGTGAATATAACGAATATTGTTTATGAAAGCATAGTCATATGTTTCATGATGGTGCTTTTATATAATAGAACTATGCATGAATATCAGAGTCAGACAAAAGACAGAATATCCCGTTTTGAGGCAATCTTAATAGCCGCAATTATCATCATGCTTGGTTTCTTTGTACATCTAGGCATAGAGTGGTACCACCTTCATCTTGCCCATGGCAATGACAATATGAAGGAGAATACGGCTGAATCTGCCGCATTAGTCAATTCATCCAATGGCATGGATTGTGTTGTACAGGATTGCCCCGGAACCATGGAAAACCTGTGTTCTCATTACCATGATCATGTTTTTACAGGTTACTGGGATATTAAAACAGAAACCATTATTGCGGATAAACCGGCTGGATACAATGAAGCAGAAGATATGTCTATTGGTGATGAAACATGGTATGGAGATGCCGGTACGATGGTTATACAGGTTACCAGTGACGGGAAGGGAAACATACAGTTGAAATGGGTGAAAGGAGCACAACATGAATCTTTTTGAAACACCATTCTTAAGTGCTTATGTACTGATTATTTCAGCAGTACTGGGCAGTGTGATGGGTTCCTTTATCACCTGTATGGCAGACCGTATTTCGGCAGGAGAAGACTGGAAACACGGTCATTCCCATTGTGATGCATGTCATCATGAGCTTCATGCCCCGGATCTGATTCCGATATTCTCTTATCTGATACATAGGGGAAGATGCCGGTATTGCGGTACGAAGCTTTCTTCAAAGTATTTCTGGAGTGAAGTAGGAATGGCTGTCTTATTCATGCTTGTGACATGGCATTACCATACCCTTACTTTCCTCATTATCAGAGACTGGGGACTGATATGTGTTCTTCTTGGTATCAGTATTGTGGATATGAAGACATATACCATTCCCGATGGCATGATCGTTACAGGGATTATCATCTGGCTGCTTGGAGTCATCTATACCGCATTGATACATGGTAACTGGAAGCTCATGGTGATCGATGGTCTGGCTGGGGGTGTTCTGATTGCCGGCTCCCTGCTTATCCTGTCTTTGATCATGGATCATATCTTAGGTAAAGAGAGTCTTGGCGGCGGTGATATCAAACTGTTATTTATGACTAGTCTTTATACAGGCGCACTGGAAGGCCTTTTCTGCCTGATGCTGGCATGTATTACAGGTCTTGTGTTTGTGGTATTATTAAAGAGGAATAAAATTCCGTTTGGACCGTCTGTCAGTATTGCGGCATGCATAACATTGTTTATCGGAACATATGTTGTGCAATGGTATACCGGTTTATTCTGAAAGACGACTTTTATTATGTTTTGGAAAGGATTGTATCTATGAAGGGAAATATGCTTGGCATTGAAATAGGAAACTATACATTGAAGATTGTTTCAGTCAGTCAGGGTACCATAAATGGATATGCATCTGCACAGATTCCTGAGGGAAGTGTCAGAGACGGCAGACTGATCGCCTGGGATGCCATGGCAGAAGTTCTTCATAATGTATATAAAAATGGCAGCTTTTCTACTAAGAAAGCAGGTCTCGTCATACCGGATGGAGATACCTATGTCAGAAGATTAACCATGCCTGCCATGAATGAAAAACAGTTAGCTGTGAATCTTCCTTATGAGTTTCATGATGTTATCAGTGATGATAAAGACAAGTATGCCTATGACTATGCAATGATTTCTTTAAATAAGGATGCACAGGATAAAGTCAAGGATATGACCATGCTTGCGGCAGCTGTATCCAGGGAAACCATAGAGAAATATCAGGAATTATTTACCAGAGCTGGTTTAAAGCTGGTTAAGGCAGAACCTGGTGAAATAGCCCTGCAGTCTATGATACGTAATATAAGTCCTGAAAATGCTGAGAAAGACTGCGCCTTGCTGGATCTTGGCTATGCGACAAGCCGTATTGATATATTCCATAATGGGGTTTATGAAGTCACAAGAACCATTGATACAGGTGTGAGAGATGTAGCCAAAGCCTTAGCCAATGATCAGAATATGGATGAACATATTGCTTTACAGTATATCGAACAGAGCAATGAGAATATGCTTTCTTCTTCCGCATGTATGGATGTCTATAACAATGTATCTGTAGAAGTGATGAGAGCATTGAACTATTACACGTATGAGAATCAGAATAATACGCTTGATACATTGTATTACACAGGCGGAGGTTCCTGGATTCAGCCGTTTATTCATGATATCGCAGATACAGTTTCATTAGAGATGAAGCCGTTATCTGATTTCAGCGAGGGCAATGAAGCAGGCTTAATGCATTGTCCGGCTGCCTTAGGTATATGTGTAGAGTAAAAGGAGGTCTTTATGAGTGAGAAGAAAGAGAAGAAAAGTATTCTTTCCAAAGAGATCTCTTTTGGAAAGAATAATGCGCCAGTAAAATATCCATCCAAGACAACGATGAACTTTATACCTGAGGCAGACAGAAATTCAAGTAATGGTACTAAGCTCATCTGGTTTGTGGTTTTCCTGTTATGTCTTGGTGTTTTTGTGAAGTTCATGGTGATTGATCAGCTTCAGAAGGTCAATGAACAGGAAGCACAATACAATGAGATGCAGGCTGAGATCAGTCAGCTGACATCTGATAATAAAACAGATAAGGAATTAGAAGCACAGTATAACGATATCGTCGGTTCATTCTTAAATGATGATGAAAGAAATTCCATGAACCGCAGTGACATGTTAAAGATGATTGATGAAGACATTGTCCCGCATGTATCTGTAGAAAGTGTTTCTGTGACAGGAAATCAGATAACTGTCACTACCGGCACAACCAATCTGAATACTGTTTCAGAGATTATCAGTGTATTACAGAAAGATGAGCGTAACGGTTATGTCACAGTAACAACAACCTCTGCCTCAGACAGTGATCAGTCTGATCTGGTGAATGCAGAGATTGTCATTACCTATGGTTCTGATTCAGATGACGGAGGTGATCAGTAATGTTAAAGCATGAGTTCACATTCCGTGAAAAGATACTGCTGGTTATCGCAGTCGTACTGGCATTAGGTATTTTCTACTATGAAGTAGCCTGGAAAGGTTTTGAGAGTGCCTATGCACAATACAATACCGCAGATCTGGAAGATCAGCTGAATATAGCAGAGGCCCGGGCAGTTCATAAGAAACAAATGGAAAAAGCAGTCGAAGATGCCAAAGGAGAGACTTTTGGTTCAGTGGAACCATATGACAATATTGCCTCGGAAGTCAATGAACTTGGCAATATTCTGGATGGGAAGGCAGATAACATCAACATTACCTGGTCTGAACCAACCCTGACAGATACAACTGTAAGAAGAAATGCAGATATCAGTTTTACGACTTCTACATACAGTCAGGCAGAAGAATTAATACAGGCAATCGAAAACTGCCGCTACAGATGCATTATTTCAACGATGGAAATCGATGCACCGGATGATTCCCTAAGTAACAGCAGTGAGGCAGATGTTACTCTTCAGGTAACATTCTTTGAAACAACAGATGGTGCATCAACAACCGCTGGTCTTGTTACAGAGAAAGATAACAGCACTGCTACACCTGATCCCGGAACATCAACCTATAACTAAGAAGGTATAAATGAGCAGAATAAGACGCAGTAAAGGCTTTACATTAGCAGAATTAATGTTAACGACAGCGATAATCATTATCCTTGCCGGACTTGGTTTTATTGCGCTTATCAACTACCAGAAAAACCTGAAATTAACGGAAATGGACAATGCCGCAAGAGAGATCTTTGTGGCAGCCCAGAACCATCTTACCGCTTCTGAAAAGAGCGGTGAGTGGGATGAGTTTTATACCAGTGCTTTATCATCAGATAACTATGATGTAAAGATGGATTCAGATGATTCACATGACTATTACTATGTTATCTATAATCCAAATGAGACAGATGCATTAAAGACAAGTTCCTTACAGTACATTCTTCCCTTTGGATCGATCGATGATACTTTACGTTCTTCCGGTTCCTATATCATTGAATATGACGCAAAGAATGCGTCTGTAAGATCTGTATTCTTTACCGATGGAGGTAAAAGCAGTAATGAATATTTCCGCTTGAACAGCAGTATCTCCTGGTCACAGGCTAATGCCTTAAGACCGACAAAGAGAGATCAGAAGAAACAGGAAAGAAGAGAATATAAGTCAAGTAATACTACCGCTGCCATAGGATACTATGGAGAAGCTTCTGTCACAAAGAATGAAGTGACTTTAAAAGAACCAACGGTTGTCGTTCATAATGACAATACTTTAAGTGCAGATATCTATGATCCTAACTATGGTCTGAAAGATAATAATGGCAATGAACTTGTCACAAAGCTTCAGCTGGTTGTGACAGGTATGGATTCCAAAGCCACGGCAGGAATTACATTGTCCTACAATAAAACCGGTAATGCCTTAAGCAGTACAACTGAGAATGTAAAGATACCAGGCAAATCCGCATATTATCTGGAGATTAATAAAGATATCCTCAAAGGTGCCAAAGCAGAGATGGCAGAAGATCCGGATACGCATGAAAAAGCTTTAAAGTATACCATTACCCTGGATCAGATTGATGACAGTTCTAAGGCAAATCTTCACTTTGCCCATCTTTTCCCATGCAGTAATAATGAGGGAGAAAGAGGAACAGAGGGAAGGTACTTTACAGCTGGTGAAGATATCAATATCAGAGCTCAGATTGTATTAGATACCAGAGCATCCGGACAAAGCAGGTTATCGGCCGCATCTGTCTCTTCCAGTAAAACGACAAATTCTCTGTTTGCGTCTTCTGAACAGAGTGATTTTACATACCGTACGGTTAAAGATAAACGTAAGGCAAATGATTCAGAACATAAGGTTATCATTAATAATCTGAGACACCTGCAGAACCTGGATCCGGATGTATCTGATCTGGAACAGGGAGGTACAGAGTATTTCAGAGTGATACAGGCTGAGGTTGTTTCTTCACTGGATTGGAATGCTTACTTTAATGACAGGACAATAACAGACTATAAGACAGGCAATTCGTTAACGGATCAGGGTAAGTTCTATCCGGTTGACAATAAACGTATTTCCTTATTAGAAGGTAAAGATGGCCAGAACATAACAATTCATAATCTGAATATCGGTACAAGAGAAAGAACCGGTACAGGTGGAAACAGATCTGTATACAGTGGTCTGTTCGCCAGACTTGATAATCCTGATGATTTTGAACTGACGGTTAGAAATCTGTCGTTATCAGATCTGAATATAGATGATAAGAATGATGATTCTGATGCTTATCTTGGCAGTATCATCGGCTATGCCAATGCCAATGTTTACATTGAAAATGTACATGTATATGACACAAACCGGAATACATACAAGAATCACGCTATTACCGGCGGTACAAATGCCGAGGCTGGCGGCTTAGTTGGTCAGAGTGGTGATACGGATAATAAAGGCAGTCTTTCAATCAGAGGTTCCAGTGTTTCAATCCATGTAGAATCAGGTCAGGATGCCGGCGGTTTGATTGGTGCCGGAAGAGGAATTGTAACTATTGATAATTCTTATACTGGTGGATATGTAGATGAAAATGGCACGTATTCCCAAGACACTGCAAATATCCTTTCTACAGGTGCAGAGGGCAGTCATGCCGGTGGATTCATTGCCAGCATACAAAGAGGAAGTCTTACCATAGAGGATTCATTTGCGACGACATCTGTAAGTGGACGTACGGTTGGTGGATTGATCGGTACCAGTGAAAATGAAGGTACAAATATATCTTTAAAGAATGTATATTATGCCGGTGCTGTGTACAGTGATGGAACAAGAAATGAAGCATCTGTTGGCGGTATCATCGGGCACCAGGAGAAAGCAAGAATAACTACAGACGGCTATATCAATACCCTGCTTGGAGAGACCATGATTTATGGCTCTTCTGAGGCAGATGCATCCCATATTACGACTATTGATAAAGAAACAAGTACTGCCTCTAATGGTCTGGCAAATCTTACGGATCATCATGCCTTAGAGACACATCCATACAGTCAGTCTTTGCAGGGACAGGATTATCCATATTCCATGAATCAGGATAAGTACTATGGTGACTGGATCTATTTAGATGATCATGCAAGATTTGTTATTACAAAGACCATTCATCTGGATAAAGATTCCATACCACAGGATCAGATTCAGACAGAATTAGAATTCATTAAGAACAATACCGGTTTTGATGTAGACCGTTTTCCGTTTAATGATGACAGTCGTTATTCTCACTATACAGAACTCTATTTAAAAGATGCATCCTGTACTCCGGATAATGATGGATATACACAGGCATGTACTTTAAATGCGGACCTGGAAACAGGCTACTATTATCAGTTTACAGAAGTAAATAATGGTATCAATAACTCTATTTGGAATGATCACGGAAGGAATGATACAGTTCCTCATCCTTACTATTATGGTAATTATGACCGTATGAATCAGTTTCCTTATAATCAGTCGATTAAAGATCATTTTGTTTCCCAGTCTGATGATTCTTATCTGAATACAAACTATGAAGTAACGGTTCATGGTGACAGTGAGACATACCAGAGAAACAATGTTTATGATGAATATCGTAAAACCGGAGAAGAGAAGAATCTTACCAGAAGTATAGATAAAGCTAATGATACACAGACAATTTTCTTTGTTTCTACTGCAGATACAGCAATAGAAACATTAAACGATAACAGCTATATCCAGTTCACTAATCCTGTTTTTGATATATCCTTTGATAATACCTATGCAAAGAATAAACCTGTAACAGTTAATGGATTGATTTACTATGAAGGCCTTAGCTCCAGTTCCAAAGGAGATGCCCAGAGGTATACATTCCATAGTGTAGAAAACACAGTTGATGAAAATGGAGTTGAATCCGTTAAGGAAAGTAATAATCTTGAAAGTGGAACTGGCAGGTATGCAGTGGATGATGGATACCTGATTACTCTGGATGATGATAAGCAATCTATCAGATTTAATAAATATAATGGTGAAGGAACTTATCATAGTGTAAATGACTGGATAAACATGGGAGTGTTAACAGAGGTCAGTAATAGTGAAGCTGAAAAGTATGGCATTGATAGTTCTAAGAAGATTTATCGGATTAATCTGGAAGCTTTAAAGAGTAATGTTATTGGCGGAGATGGTGATTATCCAGGCATGATCATAATGAGAATCACTGCGGGTAATAAAGAATATATATATTCTTTAAACGAGGTTTTTGGAGATTGTGTCAGTGCTGGTGATAATCAAAAACAGAATTCTTTTGAGATACGTTCTGCAGACCAATTGGAAAGATTTACAACATGGAAAGATTCAAGGAATGAAGCCTATTCCACCAGCTTGTTTGGACAGGGATCCTATACTGTTCACCAGATGCTGGATATTGATATGTCAGGCAGATCTTTCCATACAATTGAACGTATGCAGAACAGTACATATGAAGGACCTGAAGACGGGAGTCCGGTAAAGCTGTTGAATCTGAATAATACATTTACCAGGTCTGTGGAAGTTGGATCAAATATCAATAATCTGATTTTCTCATTTAACATACAGGCAGATGAGGATCAACTGCCTTCTGTTAACAACAGCTATGGACTTATTACTGCTTATATGCAGGAATCACATATTAACAATGTGAGCGTACAGGATACTGTTATAGGTGAAGGTACAATTGGAACTGCGAATAATAAAGCAGACAGCTTTGGTATTATTGGTAAAGATTCCTGGGGCTCTTCTATCACAAATGTCACTTTCAAAAACATAGTATTTAATGGCTCGTCTGTATATGCATCAAATGTGGGTTTGATTGGAAACACAAATGGTACAGCTGTTGATAATCTTAATACGGAGAATGTTTCTTATCAGAACTGTACAATACAGGCTGATAATTTTGGCGGAATTATAGGCTGTCAGAATCAGGGCAGCATTACTGGCATTACTTCTAACGGATTAACAATTGAGAATGTGGACATTACTGGAACAGATATTGGCGGAATAAGCGGATATCAGGAACAGGGGAGCGTTAATGGTGTTTCTTCACATGGAATGACCATTGATAATATGACCTTCAATGGGCAGAATGCCGGAGGAATCATTGGATATGTTCATCAGGCAAATATCAGTGATATTACATCGGATGGGCTTTCTGTTCAAAATTCCGGTATCACCGGTACAAATGCAGGTGGTGTTATAGGATCTGTATCTGCCGGAACAGTTTCTGACATAACCTTATCTGATACTTCAATGACAGATAATGCAATGACCGTCACAAACTTCGGTGGTGCTGCAGGTACCCAGGATGGAACGATCAGTAATACAACTGTTCATGACTTATCCATGAAAGATGATTCTGATGGTAATAAGAGTATCAATGCCCAGTACTTTGGAGGTGTTTTCGGTAATATACAGGGAACAGTTAATGGCATTACCGTGAGTGCTTCTGATAGTGCTGACATTGACAGTCATGGCATATCCATGCAGGGACTTAAAATAAACTCTCAGATGTTTGGCGGAGTTATCGGATATAACAAAGCATCTGTCCATGGCGTGACCGTAAATAATCAGACTGTGGATTCACAATTCTCTGATATTCAGATTACAGATAATGATTTCTCTGGATCCCTGATGCAGTACCCGGATCAGAATATGTACGACTATGGAGCTGTCATTGGTAATAATGAAGGGACACTGGAGAACTTCAGTATGTCCAATGTCAGTATGAGAGATAATACATTCCCATCTGGAGATAATGTAAACATCGGACTACTTGCCGGAATCAATCAGCTGAATATTAACAATTCCGTTAATCCGGACACACATAGTATTCATGACTTAACGATAAAGAATTGTTATGTTCCTTCTGGAAGTAATAAAGCTCTGATTCATTCGTATGCATTCATTGGTAAGAATTCCAGTCTTGGTAATCAATACTACAACAGAGCTGTTATCAACAATGTGGTAATCCGTGACTATGCATCAGATGGACATGGCTTTGTATATCAGAATGTCAAAGACGGACTCATACAAAACTGCAGCATTTTACCAACCAGTACAGATGACTATGAACCAGTAACCAAAGATAATCAGACTGTTGACTATGATGTGAATACATCAATATATGACTGGTCTGTAATGAATGACAGCAGTGCTGTACAGATAGTGAACAGTAATATCTTTGCGACTACTGTTTCACCATGACAAAACAGGATAATGTCGTGTTTCTGCATTTTTATGAACAACTATCTGACAAAAATAATCTGAAATAAGGTAGAGTTATATAGAGGATAAATAATGACAAAAGATCATCTGACAGGAATTCCAGACAGAGCCAGCTTCAAAGAGGCAGGCAATAAGGTTCTTTCCATGGCTGTATCTGAAGACAGATATGCGGTTATATTCTTTAATATTGATAATTTCAAATTATATAACAGCAACTATGGCAGAGAAGCAGGAGATGAACTGTTAAAGTTTGTGGCGGGTGTACTGGCAGAAGAATACAGTGATGAAGTATATGCCAGAATCGCAGATGATCATTTTGCAGTACTTACAAAGACGGATGAGATACAGAGAAGAGTCAGAGATGTGTATGATGCCGTACAGAAGTATCACAAGGATATTGCGGTAGAGTTAAAGGCAGGTATCTATGTGCTCTGTAAGGGTGATGATGTCATGTATGGCTGTGACTGTGCAAAGATTGCATGTGACTCTATCCGTCATACATATGACCATATTCTCAGATATTATGAAGATACATTAGGACAGAGACTGTTAAACCGTAAGTATGTTACGGATCATATCCGTAATGCCATTCGTAATGGTCAGATAGTAGCTTTCTTCCAGCCTATCATCAGAGTATTCACGGGTAAGTTATGCGGTTATGAAGCTTTAGCCAGATGGGATGATCCGGAACATGGATTATTAGATCCCGGATTATTTATCACAACCCTGGAAGATGCTCATCTGATACATCTTGTGGATATCGAAATCGCAAGACAGGTAGCCCGTTATATCCGTATCAGTATTGATAAAGGACAGAAGACTGTACCTGTATCTATTAATTTATCCAGACTGGATTTCCATTTATGTGACATAGTCACTGAAATCAATGATGCAGTAGACAAGCAGATGGTACCGCATGATCTGATTGATATAGAAATCACGGAACGGGCTTTAAGTGAAGATGATGGTACATTGCGCAAAGCCCTGGAACGTTTCAGGGCACTTGGCTATAAGATCTGGATGGATGATTTTGGAAGTGTATATTCTTCTTTAAATGCACTAAAGGAATATGACTTTGATGTACTGAAGATTGATATGCAGTTTTTAAGAGGCGTGAATGGTGATACGAAACAGAATAAGTCAGCCATTATCATATCTTCTGTTATAAACATGGCCAAGGAATTGGGAATTCAGACTCTGTGTGAAGGTGTAGAGACAAAAGAACATTATGATTACTTAAAGCAGGCAGGCTGTGAAAAGGTACAGGGATATCTGTTCCATAAGCCGGCAAGGCTGGAAGATCTGTATAAAGAAAACAAGTTTGAACCGGAATCCAGAAGTGAAAGAATTTATATGGATAAAGTAGGCAGAATCAATCTTCTGTCACAGACACCATATGAAGGCAATGAAATCTCCACAATTCCAATGGCTGTCTTTGAAGGACATGATGATCAGGTTCAGTGTGTTTTATGCAATCCTGCTTTTAAACAGTTCCTGTATAGCGTCAGAATAGACACTTTAGAACAGCTTCAGAATCTGCTTTTACCTGAAAACAAAAAGTTGTACGGACAGTTCACAAGAGCTGCTCATGCCAGTTTCCAGAGTGGCAGGGAAGTCAGCTTTGATCTTGTTTTAAACGGGGATTACTGCACATTACGGATACGCGGTATAGCGCAGAATAAGGAAGAAAACAGCTATACCGTATTAGTAAAGGCAATGAATATATCACAGACATCCAATGTGAATGAAATAGATATCCGTGAGAATGTTCTGAGAAGTTTCTATACGGTATTTGAAAGAGTAGATCTTCTCGATACAGAGAAGAACAGAATCTTAACAATCTATCGTAATACCGGCAGATTTACAGGTGATTTCTTTAATGATGAATTAAGAAAAGCATTACGCAGCTTTGCGGAGATGAATGTATATCCGGATGACAGAGAGAAGTTCCTTGATTTCTATGATTCTAAAAACATGATCCGTCATATCCGGGAAAGCGGTCAGCGTTATGCTTTCCGTTTCTTCCGTACAAAGAATCAGTATAACGAGTATGTCTGGCAGGCATTTATTCAGATTCTTGTGATTGAAGGTGGAAAGTATGTTGTGATGTCTGCGGTATGTGATGCGGATATGACAACTGCCTCCCTTGCGGATAAGATTGCGGATTCCTTAAACAAGCCGTCAGAAACCAGTTCATCCATTCATTATCAGGATGGAGAAAGCAGATCGTTTAAAGAAAATCTTCTGGATAATCTGCTGGATGTCATTAATGCAGGTGTATTCTGGAAAGATGCGGACAGAAGATTCTTAGGAGCCAACCGGTGGTTCAGAAAGTATTACGGATTTACAAGTGATGCCGACTTTATTCACAAGACGGATGAAGAGATAGGCTGGCATGTGGACAATGAACCATATAAAGATGATGAATAC
>CAZHUX010000053.1:0-12376 GCA_964535445.1 uncultured Galactobacillus sp.
ACATAAGCCTGCAGAGGATTGGATTGTGCATATCCTCTTAAGCCAATGCCGTTTCTTAACTTATCCATTGTATCGATATGGTTGGACCATGCTCTGTCAATCGTACGTAAAGAGACTTCCTTTTCAATCGGACGGATCTTATCCTTGACCGGCTGAATCTTATTTTCATAGTAATTCCAGGCAAGCTGATCAACATACTCAGATACTTCTTCCGCTGTCTTCCCGGCCAGATCCTCTGGCTTTACAAGATCCTTGAAGCCGATATCATTCAAACCCTTGATCAGACCTTCTGCGTCTACTTCCTGACTGTGTCCTTCCCCGTTTGTATGAGAAGCTACCATATCGGAAATAACTCTCTTGAACATATCCTTGATAACTACATGAACATCATCATTTTCAAGAATGTAATCACGCTGTTCATACATTGTTTCACGCTGCTGGCGCATAACATCATCATATTGCAGTAACTGCTTACGGGCATCATAGTTCACACCTTCAACACGCTTTTGTGCAGAAGAAATAGACTTTGTGACTGCTTTTGACTCTACGGCCTGGTCACCTAATGAGGCAAACAGAGACTCCATTCTTTCGGATCCGAATCTCTTCATCAGATCATCTTCAACAGAAACATAGAATCTCGACATACCAGGATCTCCCTGACGACCGGCACGTCCACGCAGCTGGTTATCAATACGTCTGGATTCATGCCTTTCCGAACCAAGCACACATAAACCACCGAGTTCCTTTACACCCGGACCCAGCTTGATATCGGTACCACGGCCAGCCATGTTTGTCGCAATGGTAACCGCACCCTTCTGACCGGCTCTGGCAATGATCTCAGCTTCTCTTTCATGATTCTTTGCATTTAATACATTATGCGGAATCTTTCTCTGTTTCAGGTATTTACTGATTAACTCAGAAGTTTCAACCGCAATTGTACCAACCAGAATCGGCTGTCCCTTTTCATGTCTTTCTACGACTTCATCTACAAGTGCCTTATACTTTGCCTTCTTGGTTCCATATACGGCATCCGGATAGTCAATTCTGATTACCGGCTTGTTAGTAGGAATCTCTACTACATACATGTTATAGATCTCAAGGAATTCTTCTTCCTCGGTTTTGGCAGTACCGGTCATACCGGAAAGCTTGTTATAAAGACGGAAGAAATTCTGGTATGTAATCGTCGCAAGAGTAGTTGTTTCCTGTTTGATGGAAATACCTTCCTTGGCTTCAATAGCCTGATGCAGACCATCACTCCACTGTCTTCCCTTCATCAGACGACCTGTATTCGGATCGACAATAACAATTTCATCATCCTTCTCATCTACGACATAATCAATGTCCTTCAGCATGATATAGTTTGCTTTCAAAGCCTGATTGATATGATGCAGAAGCTGGGTATGATTCAGATTATAAAGATTATCAATACGGAAAGTCTTTTCAGCCTTGGCAACACCCTGTTCCGTTAACTGAATTGTCTTGGATCTTACATCAATTTCATAATCTTCGTTTTCCTTTAATTTCTTCGCAAAGCGGTCTGCCTGCAGATACAGATTGGCTGTCTGTTTCTGACCACCGGAAATAATCAGAGGTGTTCTGGATTCATCAATCAGAATCGAGTCAACCTCATCGATTAATGCATAATTCAGACCTCTTAAAACACGGTCATGAATATCTGTAACCATATTATCTCTCAGATAATCAAAACCAAGTTCAGAGTTCGTTGTATAAGTAATATCACATGCATAGGCAGCTCTCTTCTGCTGTTTGGAAAGCTGCCGCAGGTTCAATCCAACCGTTAAACCAAGCCATCTGTAAATACGTCCCATCCAGGCCGCATCACGACCGGAAAGGTACTCATTGACAGTAACTACATGTACACCCTTTCCTTCCAAAGCATTCAGATAAACGGCCATTACAGATGTCAGGGTTTTACCTTCACCTGTCTTCATCTCCGCAATATCACCATCATTTAAAACACAGGCACCCATTAACTGTACAGGGAAAGGAAACTCTCTTCCTGCCTCAGGGGAATTATCCTGTTCATAAGCTTCATAGGCAGCCTTTTCCTTTGGTTCACCCTTAGCCAGCTCTCGCTGATAGTTCTCCCATTGGGTCCCTACTTTCTTTGTAAAGTAAGCATCTGCCTGTTCCGTATGCGGAACTCTGCGGCAGGCTTCTCTGGCTGTCGCAAATGCCTCTGTAAAGATATCATCCAGGCTGGCGCCATCCGCAAGCTTTTTCTTAAACTCCGGTGTCTTTGCCTGCAGCTCTTCATCAGACATCTTTCTATATGTATCTTCAAGATCAAGAACCGGTTTGATCTTCTTTTCAATCTGTTTCAATCTGCGGCCATCTTCATTAAACAACCGTGATACAAAATTAGGCATAGAAAAACCTCCTCCGTCCCATAAATAAGCAGAATAATTATAGCGTCCACACTTGTGAAAAGCAATGAATGGCTACAGCCATGAAGCATTCACAGAGACACAATAGATCCTTAACTGATGTTTTGTACGATCCAGACACTGCAAGGCACCACGTAATGTAGAACCAGTCGTAATCGTATCATCACATAAGACTATCTTTTCAGGTAAATGCATATCCTGTTTTAAGACAATATCATACATCATAGCCTGTCTCTGGTAAGCAGATTTGCCTTTCTGATCTATATCACCAGTTTTTATGAAAGGTTCCATTACAGATAAATGCAGGGATTGAAACATATATCTCAGATGTGAGAATCCTCTTTTCTCTTGTTTTTCCGTGGAAGAAGGCATCATAACTAATGTCCAGCCATGATAGCGTACCTGCAGTTTCTTTCTTGCTTCATAAAGAAATACATCTTTTAACGCTTCATCCCCACATTCCTTATACTGGATCAGACATGATGAAAAAGCTTTGTTATACACATAATCTGCATCTAACGGGATGCCTTCAAAAAGAAAATGAATCTTCTTTTTCTGCCACTCCCTGCGGCATTTGCTGCAAAGCGGATCTTCTCCAATCAATATATCTTTCCAATTTCCTTCCCCTTTTTCCTGACCACATAAAAGACATCTCATACTGCATTAGCCTCTTCCAGTTCCTTTACACACTCTTCACACATCTGACTCTTTTCACTGCATAAAAACAACACATCTCCATAAGGATCATGGAAATCTCTGCCTGCTCTTCCTGCCATCTGAATTAACCCTGCTTTATCAAATACCCTGTTTTCAGCGTGATATATACAGATATCCGCATGCGGTACAGTCACCCCGCGTTCCAATATTGTGGTAGATACGATTATGCCACTACCATCTTTACGAAATTCTTCCATGATCTGATCTCTGTTTTCTTCATGCGATGTGCATACATATACCTTGAAAAACAATCGCAGGATACCCGCCAGCTGATATGCCGTCATAATGGATGGCACAAATATCATGCGCGGATGTTCTTCATGTCTTCTGATCCATATGCATAAGGCAATGAACATAAAAGGTCCTGAAAGAATCCTGATTTCCGGTATTGGGACAGGCTTTCCATGCGGACGCTTATACAGTTTCACTTCCGTGAGATTCCCCTTCCTGACTCTTTCCATCATTTCTTCATCAGGAGTAGCCGTAAGGTAGATGGTATGCCCCGTACAGGCAGTATGGGCAATGGATTTTAATACATCATTGCCTTTGAACGGGAAAGCATCAACTTCATCTAATATTAATAAATCTATATCATGATATCTGTATAACTGATGGGTCGTGCATACGATAAGATCTCCTTCTGTTACAGAAGTATGTCCACCACATACTGCAATCACAGATGCCTTGGTAAAATATCCCTGCAATCTTTCTGCGACTTCCAGAACTACCTGCCGTCTTGGTATTGCAAAACATACTCTTTTTCCTCTTTTCAGATATTCTGATATGGCAGGCAATACAATCTCTGTTTTGCCAGCTCCGGTTACCGCATGTATTAATACATCATGATGTTCTATTTCTTTTAAGCATTGTGCCGCGGCTGCCTTCTGCGCATCTGTAAAAGGATACTTTAATGTATATTCATCCGCATCTTCAGAGATACTGACAGTTGTTTCTGTTTCCTGTTCTTCTTCTAACATAATTCTGCCAAAAGAAATACATTTACGGCAATACCAGCCCTTATGACCATGATAAAACCATGCCGGATCTTCATTCAGGCATCGCGGACATTTTCTCTTTTCTTCCATAGATTCAGAAAAGCTCCTGTCTGAAACGGAAAATCCATGTATCCATAGGTTTTCAACATGCCCTGGAAAAAATCATCATTCAAAGATACTTTGCAATACTTTCCTTCTTTCTGACATTTCTCCATCATTTCCATAAAGTCCGTATGTCTTTTCATCCACTCTTTCATTTGTTTCTGATTCTCGTCCATCGTTAAGTCCTCCTGTTTATATATACAAATGAAAAAGGCAAATCCCCTAAACTTTCTTATCCTGTTATAATTTTTTTCATAAAGAGAGCAGACATATGAAAAAAACATTCGTCACAAAAGAACAGCTTGATCAGATCACTGCACAATATCCGACGCCTTTTCATCTCTATGATGAAGCAGGTATCCGAAACAATGCCAGAAGACTTCAGAAAGCCTTCAGCTGGAACAAGGGATTCCGGGAATACTTTGCGGTAAAGGCAACGCCGAATCCTTCTATCTTAAAGATTATGAAAGAAGAAGGATGTGGTGTTGATACAGCATCCTTAACGGAACTCATGATGGCTGAAAGACTGCAGTTCCCGGGTGATAAGATCATGTTTTCAAGCAATGACACACCCGCTGAAGACTTTGCGAAAGCAAACGAACTGCATGCCATTATCAATCTCGATGATATCGGTCATATTGATTTTCTGAAGAGTATCATCGGAAAGCTCCCTGAAAAAATGTGCTGCCGTTACAATCCTGGTGGGACCTTTACCCTTGGTGCCTCCAAGGAAGGCTTCCAGGTCATGGGTGAACTTGAAGAAAACAAATTCGGCATGACAAAAGAACAGATCTTTGAAGCATACAAACGTTTAAAAGAAGAAGGCGTCAAAGAGTTCGGTCTGCATGCCTTCTTAGCTTCCAATACGCTATCTGATGAATACTATCCTGCCTTAGCAAGAATTATCTTTAAACTTGCGGTTGAATTAAAAGAGAAACTGGATGTCCACATTACTTTCATCAATCTTTCCGGCGGCATAGGTGTTCCCTACAAGCCAGAGGATCGTGAAAATGACATTATGGCTATAGGAGAGGGTGTTAAGAAAGCCTATGAAGAGATCCTTGTACCGGCAGGCATGGATGATATTGCCATCTATACAGAACTTGGCAGATATATGCTGGCACCTTATGGATGTCTGGTTACACATGTCATTCACTTAAAAGATACATACAGACATTATGCCGGCATCGATGCCAATTCCTGCAATCTGATGCGTCCTGCCATGTATGGTGCTTATCATCATATAACCGTGATGGGAAAAGAGAATCTGCCTTGTGATCATGTCTATGATGTCGTCGGAAACCTATGTGAGAATAACGATAAATTAGCAATACAGAGACACTTGCCAAAATTAGATGTCGGTGACACTCTTGTCATTCATGATACAGGTGCCCATGGATTCTCCATGGGATACAACTACAACGGCAGGTTACGCAGTGCTGAAATACTGCTTTGTGAAGATGGAACGGCAAAGCTTATCCGCAGAGCCGAAACACCAGACGATTACTTTGCGACAATGATATGGTAATGAAAGAGGAATGCATGATCACATTCCTCTTTTTACATATACTGTTCCATGGCCGCATAAACAGCACGCATGGCTTTTTCATAATTCTTTTCATCTACTGCCAGAATCATATTCAATTCACTGAAAGATACATCAATCATACGGATATTGACGTCCACATCTGTCAATACCTGCAGAATAGCAGCCGCTATACCCGGCTTTTTTGCCATACCTTCTCCCACTACGGCAATTAAGGCAATATGATCTTCAATAAATACATGGTCAGGATGAAGCTGTGTCTGGATCTGACTGAGGATATCCTTGCGGCAGTTTTCCAAATCCTTTGTGGAGACAAGCACGGACATTGTATCAATGGATGTAGGTGTATGTTCATAAGGTACATGATTTTCCGCAAGGATATGCAGTACTTCTGCACCAAAACCTACTTCAGCATTCATCATTGCCTTATCTATCTGAATATTGGAAATACCTTTCTTTCCGGCAATGCCGGTAATGATATGTTCTTCCGCATGATGAGAAGGACGTATCATCGTACCGGGATTATCCGGTTCATTGGTATTACGGATATTGATCGGTATCCCGGCACTTTTTACCGGAAAAACAGCATCTTCATGCAGGACACTGGCACCCATATAGGCAAGCTCTCTTAATTCCTGATAACTGATTTCCTGTATTCTCTTAGGATGAGAAACTATATTTGGATCACAACTTAATAATCCATTGACATCTGTCCAGTTTTCATAGATCTCTGATCGTACTGCTCTGGCACAGATAGCCCCGGTTATATCTGATCCTCCTCTTGAGAAAACATGAATCCTGCCTTTCTTATCAGATCCATAGAACCCCGGAATTACCGCATGATCCAGGGTATTCAGCTTCTCTGCCGTAAGCATATAGGTTTCCCTGGGAAGGAAGTTCCCCTTTTCATCAAAGCGGATAATATCTCTGCTGTCCACAAAAGGCCAGTCCATATAAGCAGCTAATATCATTGCCTGTATATGTTCACCACGGCTTGCAATATAGGCCCTGTCAGGCTGTTTCAATGACAGTCTTAAAAGACGTATTTCATTGTTCAGATCAAATGTAATATGCAGATCTGAGATAATCTCCTGGAATCTTGCATATATCTGATCCAGAAGATTCATGACACCCTTGCCTTCTACAGACGCATCATAAAGTTCATACAGAAGATCTGTTACTTTAGTATCATTTTTACTTCTTTTTCCCGGTGCACTGACTACCAGATATCTTCTTTCCGGATTCTGATCCAGTATTTTCTTAACCTTGCGTATTTCTCTGGCATCCGCAAGGGAAGAACCGCCAAACTTAACTGTTATACTCATATCCAGTATCTCCATAAGAAGCTAACAGGGCTGCACTGAAAGCTGCCCCATGTATCAATGCATTTTCATCCGGATTCATATGATCAGAATGAAGAGGATATGGACTGTTTATACCAAGATGGTAAAAGCATCCTTTATACTTTTTCAGATAGAAACCAAAGTCTTCGGTTGTCATAGTAGCTTTGGTTTCTTCTTTTACAGAAGATGGTCCGAATAACTGTAATGCTGTATTCTTAACCAATGACACATCTTCATCATGATTCTCTACACCAATATATCCATCCACAATCTTACTTTGCACATGAACACCATTCTGTACTGCCTTATCATGAAGGATATCTGCAATCTGTTTCTTTCTGATTTCTCTTAAAGCAAGGGAAGAACATCTCAATATGCCTGAGAAATCCGCATGATCAGAAATGATATTACGGGCTGTACCAGCCTGAAACATACCTACCGTACAGACTGATCTTTCTTTATTTTCTTCTCTGGTCAGCTGCTTTAAGGCACATGTTATTTCCGCAGCCGCATACAGAGAATCCGTACCTTTCTCAGGTTCTGCCCCATGGCATCCTTTCCCGGTAACATGTACATCAAACTTCACGGCATTAGCATAAAAGGACCCGTATTTATATCCGATAACGCCGGTTGGAAGAGAAGGTTCCACATGCATGCCATAAACAGTCTGCACACCTAACTTATCAAGAATACCTGTTTTTAATATTCTTTCAGCACCGCCTTCTCCTTCTTCATCCGGCTGAAAGATAAATACATAAGTACCCTTCAGACTTTCACGATGTTCACTTAAGATACGTGCACATCCTAGTAAGGAAGCCATATGCATGTCATGACCACATGCATGCATCACACCATCATTCTCTGAAGAAAAAGGAAGTCCCGTCTTTTCCAGGATTGGCAAGGCATCCATGTCACTGCGGAAGGCAGCGCAATTTCCTGCCTCACGACCATGCAATACACCAATGACTCCGGTTTCTAATACCGGATATACTTCAATATTCAGCTCTTTCAGAATTTCTGTGATCTTATCTTTCGTACGATATTCATGATTGCCTGTTTCCGGATGAGCATGAATATCTCTGCGTACAGAGATCATCCATGGTTTTATTCTTTCTGCTTCACTTATAAAATCAATCATTCTGATTTACCGTAAGACTATTCACAAACTTCTCCAGTCTGTTCATGCCTTCCTCTAATACTTCATCACTGTAACAATAGGTTAAACGTATATATCCTTCTGCACCAAAGGCAGATCCCGGTGTTGCCGCAAGCTTTACTTCCTGAATCATACGCGTACAGAATTCTTCTGAAGTCATTCCATACTTCTGTATAGAAGGAAATACATAGAATGCTCCATCCGGTCTGACTGTCTTTAAACCGATTTCTTCTAATCTTCTTAACATGAATGCACGTCTTCCGGCATACGTGTTTCTCATATCTGAAGGATCATAGTCCAAAGCTGCCGCCACAGCTCTTTGAAATGGTGCCGGTGTAGAAGTGATCATATACTGATGCACTAATTCCACTCTTTCCCGGATATCCGCATCCAGACATACATATCCCATGCGCCAGCCCGTCATGGCATAAGGCTTTGAGAAAGACTGGATCAGTATCATCTGGGACTTCAGGTCTTCATACTCTGTAACAGAGTGACAGTTATCTGTATAAACAAGCTGCTGGTACACATCATCTGCCAGTACAAATACCGGCTTGCCTTTCACAGCATCATGGACGTGCTGCAGACTTTCTTCATTCAGAATGACTCCGGTAGGGTTATTCGGGGTATTGAGAATAATGGCTTTTGTATGTTCATTAATCAATGCATTCAATTTATCTTCAGATATCTGAAAATTATCTTCAGAAGTATCCAATGGCACAAATTTGCCCCGGCATAAGTGAATGATTTCTTCATAAGCCCCAAATGCAGGTAATGGCACGATCACTTCATCCCCGGGATTCAATATGGAAAAGAGGCTCAGAAACAAACCTTCTTCAGCACCAGCTGTCACAATGACATTATCTTCCGTATAATGATGTCCCTTCTGATTCTCATATGAGGCTATCTTCTTTCTTAAGGAAAGCATGCCATTATTAGGAATGTAGTGTGTCTCATGCGCTTCAAAAGCCTTCTGTACCTGTTCTTCTATACAGGCAGGTGTATCCCTGTCTGGTTCGCCAAGGGTTAAGGAAATACATCCCGGCGTGTTTGCGGCAAGATTGGAAAACTTTCTGATGGCACTGTGCTTAGTATGATACAAAGCTTCATTCAGACAGTCTTTCATCATAACTTTCTGAGCATGTCTTCCAATCCTGTTTTAGAAGAAGTCTTTGCGTCTTTCTTTTTAATAACTCTTGCCGGGCATCCTGCGACAACCTCATTTTCACCGACATCTTCAATAACGACTGCCCCTGCGGCTATGACTGCGCCTTTGCCGACATGCACACCTTCAATAACAACTGCATTGGCACCTACGAGTACATCATCTTCAATCACTACCGGTACGGCACTGGCCGGTTCAATGACACCGGCAAGAACAGCCCCGGCACCGATATGACAATGCTTTCCTACAGTAGCTCTGCCACCAAGCACAGCCCCCATGTCAATCATGGTTCCTTCACCAATAACAGCACCGATATTGATGACAGCGCCCATCATGATGACCGCATGATCGCCGATCTCTACCTGGTCACGGATAATCGCACCTGGTTCAATACGGGCATTGATATTCTTTTTATCTAACAGCGGCACGGCAGTATTGCGGGCATCATTTTCAATCACAATATCCGCAATTTTGTCTTTGTTCTTTTCCAGGATTGGCTTTAACTCTTCCCAGTCGCCAAAAACAATTTTATCTGTACTGCCGAATACCTTCGCACTTCCATAGTCAATTGGTTCTGATTCCTTTACATACAGCTTTACCGGTGTTTTCTTTTCTGATTCACCAATATAGCGGATAATCTCTTCAGCATTCATCATTGATTTACAAGCTCCTTCATACTGTATAATCCCGGTTTCTGCTTAACAAGGAATTCAGCAGCCTTTAAGGCACCATCCGCAAAGACTGCTCTGGACTTTGCCTGATGGGTTAAAGTCAATACTTCATTATCTGTCGCAATATAGACTTCATGTGTACCGACTTCGCTTCCCATACGCAGAGAGTGAATGCCGATCTCATTCTTCTTTCTCTTACCGTTTTCATGTCTGCCGATATTCAATACAGCATCTTCTCTTTCTTCCTTTACCGCATCTGCCAGCATTAATGCAGTTCCACTTGGAACATCCAGCTTCTGGTTATGGTGTTTCTCTACAATTTCCACATCCGCATCCGGAAACATCTTTACTGCTTCTTTGACAAGATCGGTTAATACGGCAATGCCAAGTGACATATTACCTGAATAAAAGACCGGTACTGCTTTTGAGAGACTTTCAATCTCTTTCTTTTCTTCTTCTGTCTGACCAGTTGTACATATCAAAGCAGGCATCTTTCTTTCTCTTGCAAAATCACATACATCCTTTGTGGTGACATGGTTAGAGAAATCAATCAATACATCTGCGTCTTCCTTTACTTTCTTTAAGGAATTATACGTATGTTCCTTTTCTTCTGTACTGTTGAAAGCTGCCTCTGCCGCAATTTCAAAATTGTCATTCCGGGCAATGGCTTCTTCCAGCATATGTCCCATCTTACCGGTATATCCATGAATGATAACTTTCATCGTATTAATCCTTCCTTCTTCATCAAATCAAACAGAACTTTCTCTTTCTCTTTGTCCATGGTGACTAATGGGAGTCTCACATAGTTTTCACCATATCCCATTGCGGCCATGGCACTCTTGACAGGAATCGGATTTGTCTCGGAGAACAATGCATGAATCAATGGCAGATAATGTATCTGGGCAGATAAAGCCTTCTTTACATCACCATTGAGATAGTCATGAACCATAGCACTTGTCTCTTTTGGAAGAAGATTGGACAGAACAGAAATCACACCTTTTCCTCCTAAAGAAAGAATCGGAATAATCTGATCATCATTACCAGAATAGATGCTTAATTCATCACCAGCCACCAACATCTCTTCAGCAACCTGTGAGATATTCCCACTGGCTTCCTTAACCGCCGCAATATTCGGATAATCCTTTAATGCGGCTAATGTATCAGGCTGAATGTTAATACCTGTACGGGAAGGAATATTATAGAGAATCAATGGCTTGTCGGATACATCCGCAATAGCCTTGTACATGGCAATTAATCCCTTCTGGGTTGTCTTATTGTAATAAGGTGTCACAACCAGACAAGCATCATAACCAATCGAACATGCATACTTTGTCAGTTCCTTTGCATAAGCAGTGTCATTAGAACCTGTTCCGGCAATGGCAGGGATGCGGTGATTGATTCTCTTTACTGCAAACTGCAGTACCTCACGATGTTCCTCATCATTTAACGTAGAACCTTCACCTGATGTTCCGGCTATTAACAAGGCATCGATACCCTGTTCAATCTGCCAGTCAATCAGTCTTCCAAATGCTTCATAATCTACGCCTGCTTCATTCATAGGTGTGATCAAAGCTGTGCATGCGCCTTCAAATATAGGTTTCTTCATATAACCCTCCTTTAAACATAAAACCGCCACAGAATCATCCATGGCGGTTACAGCATCCTAATACCTTCAAAACAATTGCCTATAGCTCTCCGCCAATGCGACAGTTATACAGATCTTATCTGTATACCCAGCTGAAGATTACCATCCTTCAGCTTCGGCAGCTTCTCCTTTCATATCCTGCAGGTATGGTCTTACCTTTTCATACAGTAAACTACTCTTATCAGCTGCGCCTCTATTCTGGAATTGCGATATTCAGTTTTGAAATAATATAACACCTGACACTATATGCGTCAAAACAAATATGAATCCAGATCTTCTGGCGTTGTTATCTTGATGTTGCGGTAAGAACCCTCTACAGCCTTTACCTTTACATCAGAATACTTCTCTACCAGAGAAGCATCATCTGTACCTGTATAGCCATCCTGAATAGCTTTTTCCATGCAGTCAATAATCAGTTTTGTCTCAAATGCCTGTGGTGTCTGGGCGGCCCGCAAAGTGCTGCGGTCATAGGTTTCACATACATAACCATCCATTACTTTTTTAATTGTGTCTTTACATGGAACCATTAATAAAGCAGCCTTTTCATGTTCCATGGCCTTCTTTAATCTTTCTAAAGAATCCTGATCCAGATATGGACGGGCACCATCATGTATCATGACATAATCTG
>CAZHUX010000054.1:0-11997 GCA_964535445.1 uncultured Galactobacillus sp.
AATATCATGTTAAGAATACATACAGGCACTGCAGTATTGTAAAGTCAGTGCCTGTATTCATTGTGGCTGAGCATGCAGTACATGAATAGATGAATTAGATAAGATGAAGATCTGACAGACATCGGTAATGGTTTGCTTTTAACGCAGATGGAACAGGACTTCGTAAAAGGATGGAAACAAGGATTTGTTTTAGGATTCTTCGAAAGTACTGAAAAAGGATAAATCAGCACAAACAAGATGGTCACGCAGAAGGAGAAATCAGTGCGTATTATAGTGATATGAAGCTTTCTTCTGAAGACATTGCCAGGAAGATGGATAAACCCCTGAATGCGGTTCAGGATATCATTCAGAAACTTAAGGATGAGGAATCCTGATTGATGATCCTTACAAAAACAGGCATTGCTTTACAGCAGTGCCTGTTATTTCATATTGAAATGATTATCAAGCAAGAATAGGTTTGATAGCTTCAGTTAAAGCATCCTTTTCTGCCTGTGCTTCTTCAAGAGTGTTGCCCTTGGTTGTGAAGTAGGTCTTGATCTTTGGCTCAGTACCAGATGGTCTTACAATAACAACTGCGCCATCATCCAGGTCATATCTCAGAACATTTGCCTTAGGTAAACCAGTTGAAGCTGTATCTTCATAATCTGTTACCTTAACAACCTTATGACCGGCAAATTCCTTTGGTGCATCTTTTCTGAGATCAGCCATGATGCCTGCCATCTTATCCATACCGGATAAGCCAGGGAATTCATAGGAATCTACCTTGTTGTAATATCTGCCATACTGGGCATAGATTTCTTCCAATCTCTGCTTGATGGAAGAACCGATGGATCTGTAATAAGCAGCCATCTCACAGATTAACATGGAACCGATAATGGCATCCTTGTCTCTGACATATGGTCCGGCAAGGTAGCCATAGGATTCTTCAAATCCAAAGATGAATCTGTCTGTTTCACCAGCTGCTTCGAGCTTTGCAATCTGATCACCAATCCACTTGAAGCCGGTTAATGTATGTCTTAATTCAACCCCATAATGTTCCGCAACCTTTTCGGCTAGTGGTGTAGAAACAATAGACTCTACGGCAACTGGTCTATCTGGCATGGTGCCCTTTTCAATTCTTCCGGCACAGATATAATCCAGTAACAGAACACCCATCTCATTACCAGACACAAGTTCATAGCTGCCATCCGGGCACTTCATCGCAATACCGACTCTGTCCGCATCCGGATCTGTTGCCAGCATCAGATCTGCGCCTGTCTTCTCGGCAAGTTCCAGTCCTTTTTCCAGTGCTTCTCTGATTTCAGGGTTTGGATATGGGCAGGTTGTGAAGTATCCGTTAGGATATTCCTGTTCCGGCACAATGGTAATATCGGTAATGCCGATATCATTCAATACATGTGTAACCGGCACAAGACCTGTACCATTTAATGGCGAATAAACAAGCTTTAAACCTGCTGTTCTGCATAAGCCCGGTCTTACCTGTCTCTTTTCGATTTCAGAATACAGTGCATTCTTGCAATCATCACCAACAAACTGGATCAGACCCTTCTCTACACCTTCCGCAAAGCTGATGTATTTGGAACCGGTTAATACATCTGTCTTCTGAATGGAATCATAAACAACTGCCACCGCATCATCTGTCATCTGACAGCCATCCGGTCCATAAGCCTTATAGCCATTATAACGGGCCGGGTTATGAGAAGCAGTGATCATGATACCGGCATTGCAATGATAATATCTTGTCGCAAAGCTTAATGCAGGTACCGGCATTAATTCATCATAAATTCTGACATGAATGCCATTGGCTGCTAATACACCAGCCGCATCTCTGGCAAAGTTCCATCCTTTGATACGGGAATCATAAGAGATCGCAACCGTCTGTGTACCGCCCTGTGTCTTTACCCAGTCAGCTACACCCTGGGTAGCCTGTCTGACGACCCAGATATTCATTCTGTTTGTACCGGCACCTAATGTTCCTCTTAAGCCGGCTGTACCAAACTGTAATGCGATTGCGAATCTTTCCTTGATGGCATCATCGTCACCTTCGATACTGCGTAATTCTCTCTTTAAATCAAAATCTTCCAGATCGGCATTCAGCCAGCGTCTGTATTCATCCTGATAACTCATACTTTTATCAATCCTTTCCTGCATACTGAAGAAAAAAGAGGAGAAACTCAAATAAGTTTACTCCCCTTTATTCATGTCAATTCTTTAGGCAATTACTTTCTGAGCACGAAGTACATCTTCAATTGTCTTAATTGCGACATCCTCATCGTCACCCTCACAGGAAACTGTGATCTCAGACTGTGTAGGAATGCCAAGAGACATAACACCCATGATGGACTTCATGTTTACAGAACGACCCTTGTATGTAACCTTAACTTCACTCTTGAACTTACTTGCTGCATTAACTGCAACTGTAGCTGGACGAGCATGAAGTCCAACAGGATCAATAACGGTAACTGAAATCTGCTTCATTAGATTTTTCCTCCTGATTCACTTACTGAAATTATTTTAATACATTGAGAATTATCTTACAAGCGGTTACAATTCCGATTTCCGCATGTTATGACATCCAGGTTCTGTTTATGATCATATTTCATAAGAATAAAACCGGATATTACTTATGGTATGGCTCATGATGAAGAATCTTAAAAGCACGGTATATCTGTTCCAGGACAATCATCCGGCATAACTGATGCGGGAATGTATTAACAGATAATTTCCATCTCATATCTGCTCTTTGGATCAGGGTATCTGATACACCTAAAGATCCGCCTATCACAAAATCAATATGACTTTTGCCATAAGTGTGGAGAGTCTGTATCTTTTCAGCTAAAGAAACAGAATCCATTTCCTTACCGGCTAAATCCAGCAAGATGACATAATCATCCGGTCTGATCTGTTTTAACAGGCGTTCTCCTTCGGTATTCCTGATTCTGATATTGTCAGCTTCAGAATTATGATCCGGTGTTTTCTCATCATTGACTTCAATGACTTCTGTCTTTTCATAAGGCTGGATGCGTTTGAGATACTCCTGAATGCCTTCTCTCATCCACTTTTCCTTGATATGACCACAGGCTATGACACGTATCATTGTAAGGTTATCTCTCCGCTTTCGCTCTTGCCTTCATGTAAATAAGATATGGTTACCATATCTCCCTTTTTATGGTTATAGAGTAATGTGCGCAGACTCCTGGTATCCTGGATACGGGAATTATCAACTGAAGTGATGACATCTCCTGAACTTATAACATCACTGACAGCACCATCTCCCAATACATTTTCCACTAAGACACCGCTGTTATCATCTAACTGCAATCCCATTTCATTCTTTTCATAGGATTCCATCTTATCAATATCCCTGCATGAAAAACCAGGTATACCTCTTGTGACTTCTCCGTTTTCTTTTAACTCATGGAATACAAGTTTCATTTCATTCACACCAATGGCATATCCCATCTCTTCTTCACCATCATTCGGTACATCACATAACATACCGATCAGATCACCACCGATATTGAATAAAGCACCACCCATATTATTCTTTGTGACAGTGGCATCTGTCTCTAACATCTCTGTATACCAGTTGGAATCATATGTCATTCTGTGTAAGCCATCGCCGGATGTAATGCCATAAGAAATCATGGCAGTATCACTTTCTTTTTTTCTTCCACCTAAGGCGATCACATATTCTCCCATGGATACGGCATCACTGTCTCCCATGGCTGGTACCGTGACATCAAAGTCTGTCTTTAAGGATAATAATGTAAGATCTGTATCCGGATCTGTACCTAAAACATCCGCTGATACTTCAGCACCGGAATCAAATCTGACAACAGCTGTATTCTTAGAGTCAAGCTGGTCAGCGTCAGTCAATACATAAACTGTATGATCATCCTGTTCAAAGATAATACCGGAAGAAGACTGGTCATCACTTAATACCGTCACAATACTGCTGCGTAGACGATCCGAGATCTCTGTTACATCGGTTGTATAACTCCGATCATCATTTTCAACGGTATGCATGCCTTCTGATGTATTCTCTCTGTCATGATACAGAGACCATGTCAGAAAGACGTTCCATGCCAGGATAACAGTAAACGCTGCCACAATCCATTTTTTCATCGTCTGCCCCTTTCCGGATCATTTCAAACTGTCCTGCCGCCGCAAGTACCAGTTTCTTATTCAGGTTTCCCTGATGATGCAGTAATACATTTCTGGAAGTTTCCAATGCTAATTCTCTTGTATTAGCCTGTTGTGATATATGTGCCAGAATAATCATCTTTGTTCTCTCTGTAACAATCTGATCCAATACCATGGCACAGTCTTCATTATTCAGATGTCCTTCATCTCCATAGATTCTCTGTTTTAAAAACTGGGGTCTGCGGGTATGCATTAACATATCTACATCATGGTTGCTTTCCAATACGATATAATCCGCATCTTTCAATAAAGGAAAATACCGTTCATTCACGTAACCTGTGTCGGTTATGTATACAAGCTTCTCCATACCGTTTTCAATCACATAACCGGTAGTATTCAGGGCATCATGACTTAACGGGATTGGTGTAAACACAAGCGATCCTACCGTAAACTTCTGCATGGGTCTTACCATGAACGTTTCTATATCCGGTATTTCTACCGGGGCATAGATCGTCTCTTTCGCAAAGAAACGGATCTGCGATACATGATCACTGTGATCATGTGTAATCACCAATGCATCAAGATCATCCGCTTTGACATGAAGAGATGACAAGGCATTGGACAAGTACTTCTTTGTAGAACCGCAGTCGATTAATACCTTTGTCCCGTCATTTTCAAGATAAAAGGAATTTCCTTTTGAGCCGCTGCATAATAAAGCAAAATTCATCATTGTATAATCCCGCTGCAGTCAGGGAATACATCCACACTGCAGGCATCTTTCCTCTCTCCATTATATTCTAAGAAGAAGTGTGTATGCGGTCCCGTTGCGGCACCAGTCATACCGATATGACCGATCACCTGTCCTTTTTCAACAATCGTTCCTACTGCTAAATCCGATGGTTCCCGCATATGACCATAGTATGATACCCAGCCATTGCCATGATCGATCTTGACATAGTTGCCATTGACAGAGTTATAGCTGTTTTCAATAACTGTGCCATTGTCTGCGGCATATACATCACCCCAGGAATTATAGACATCAATGAAATCTGTTCCTCTGTGTCCATAGTAACAGCCCCATGCACAGGATATCGCCGCATTATCTACCGGGAAGCGGAACTCTCCTGTACCAACACCAGGCATCTGCTTACTGCCTACTGCGACTACTTCATCGACAGGCTGTTTTGTCTCTACGGAAGACTCTTGCGTACCGGAAGTCAATACACCATTGATCCACTTCTCTCTGTACAGGACATTTCTGGATCCGTCGGATCCATTCTGGATTACCTGACTCTGGCCCTGTAATAACGTATTGTCTTCACTGTAATACGTATCATAATAAACAGTTTCAGCCTTCAGTCTTTCTTTATAGACAACAATATCCAGAGGTGATTCAAAGTATGTCACGCAAAGCTTTTCACCCTCGGTTAATACCTGATCCGTACTCTTGATCTTATCCCGGTTGATATTCATAACCTGGGTTGCGGACAAGCCATAGTTCTTGGCGCCTACACCCGCAACCGTATCATATGCCTTAACCGTATAGTATTCTTTTTCCGTATTATCCCCGTATTCCAGATACTCCAGGATTTCATCTTTGGTTGTTTTGATTTCATCAGGAGATGCATCTGCCTTATCTGTTGTAATTGTCTGGGAAACAGAGATACCTACATCCTGAGATCCGTAAGATGATAAGGCAGGAATCGTATCCGCATTATTTAATGCGGCTAATGCCTTTGGATCAATGAAATACGATATGTATTCATTCATTGCGTCTTCATACAGTTTCTCATCAGAAACATAAATCTGTGCTTCTACCTGATCATCCTTGGAAAAAGTTACCTGTGTCGCTTCCAGTGTATAGAGATTATGCTGATCCAGATATTTCAGGATCTGATCATCCGCATCATTCCAGTCATAATAACTGTATTCATCTGTCACATAGACATCCCTGTCAAGATGTGCAGAAGTATTCGGATACTTTGATTCATACTTCTCTTTATAAACATCTTTTAAATGCTGATCCAGCTTATCCTTGTTGTTTAAAACACCTAGCAGCTTTCCTGATTCATAAATCTTATAAACCTTATGCGGTTCATCATGTACATAGGTAATATGCTGCTTGAACCTGCCATCTTCAGAAGCACTGCTTTCCATTACCGCTACACCATGAAAAGACTGCATTGCCAGAGGTAAAAGAAGTACGATGGCCGCACTTGCTAAAAAACATATTCCTATGGCAATCAACTTCTTAAGCATGCATAAGCTCCTTACTGATCGGTATTCTGAATATTATATAAAGCGTTTGTTGCACCTTCAAAAGCCAGATAAATACTTCTGGTAGCACCATTACGGTGCTTGGCTATATTGATTTCCAGCTTCTCACTGCCGCTTTCCTGGGCGGCTTCCTTAGCCTGCTGGTCATAATATGCTTCTCTGTACAGCATCATGACAATATCCGCATCCTGCTCAATCGCACCTGATTCACGCAGGTCACTTAACATCGGATGCTTGTTTTCACGCTGTTCCACACTTCTTGATAACTGTGATAAGGCAATCACCGGTACCTTTAATTCTCTGGCTAAAGCTTTCAGGTTACGGGAAATATCAGATACTTCCTGCTGTCTGCTTTCCGAGGCATGAGCACCACTGCCGGTAATTAACTGAATATAGTCAATGAGAATCAGATTCAGACCATGTTCAGACTGTAAACGTCTGCACTTGGAGAATATCTCAGGTACCTTGATACCTGGCGTATCATCAATATAGATAGGTAGTCTGGAAAGACTGGCAGCTGCCTCATTGACCGCATTCCAGTCATCATTTGTTAATCTTCCTGTCTTTAACTTATCTCCTTCAATATGACTGCGTGCACTTAAAAGACGCATGCCTAACTGCTGGGCAGGCATTTCCAGAGAAAATATCGCTACTGCCCCATCCTGATTATACGTAGCTGTATTCATCGCAAGATTTAAGGCAACGGCGGTCTTACCCATAGAAGGACGGGCTGCCAGGATAACAAGATCTCCCTTCTGGAAACCATGCAGGGTATGATCCAGATCGGTAAAACCGGTCTTTAAACCGGTGATATCCGACTTGTTTTCAGACATCTGCTGGATCTGATTCAGTACACCTCCCATCAGATCCTGTGAATTTGTAAATTCACCGGTCTTACGGTTACGGGATACATCCAGAATAGCTCTTTCCGAAGCATCCAGATATTCATCTATATCTGTCTGTCCTTCAAAGCCTTCATCCACAACCTTCTCAGCAGCTTCAATCATCTTACGCATCAAAGCCTTGTTATGGATGACATCCACATAGCTCTTCGTATTGGCACTGGTAACAGCCGCTTCGGATAACTGCGTCAGATATTCAATACCACCCGTCTTGTCAGCTAATCCCATATCTCTGAGCATTGTATAAACAGTAGTCAGATCAATCGGATCACCCTTGCGGTACAACTCCTGCATTGCCTCAAAGATACGCTGGTTTGCCTCAACGAAGAAATCTTCTTCATTCAATCCTTCTTCCATGGCAATTCTTGCGGCAGAAGGATACACCATCATGGTGCCAAGTAAAGAAGCCTCTGCCTCAGGGGCAGAGGGCAGATTTCTTGCCATTACTGCTTCTCACTTCCGATCAGTCTTACCCTGATCGTACCAATGACATTCTTATGTAATTCCACTCTGACTTTGGATACACCTAATGTCTGAATAGGAGCTGTATCAAGAATCTTGCGCTTATCAATGATGATACCCTGTTTGTTCAAAGCTTCCGTGATCTGCTTGGTAGAAACAGAACCGAACACTCTGCCTTCGGCACCAGACTTAACCGTAAAGTTCAGAATCATCTTATCCATCTTTGCGGCAGTTTCCTTTGCGGCTGCGACAGCCTTGGCTTCTTCAGCTGCTTCTTCTGCTTTCTGCTCATCTAATATTTCAAGACTCTTCTTTGTCTCAGGAACTGCTAAGCCTCTTGCGATCAGATAGTTTCTGCCATAACCGTCACTGACTTCAACGACATCGCCGCGTTTTCCTAATTTCTTTACATCTTTTTTAAGAATTACTTTCATCACTGTCTTCCTCCTGTTGTGCAAAATATGTATGAAGCTTGGCAAGAAGTTCATTCTTCACGTCTTCCACATCACACTTCTTACGCTGCATGGCTGCGGCTGTCATATGACCACCGCCGCCCATATTTTCCATAATGACCTGGACATTGATCTTACCTGCCGAGCGGGCACTGATACATGTCTGATCATCATTGTCATCCGCAATGACAAAGGCTGCCTGTACGCCCTGTACACCAAGCAGCTCATCCGCCACCTGACTCATCAGGGAGCGGGACATCTGTCTTCGGGTAACACTGGCAATGACAACGCCATGATCATACTTCTCACTGCCTGTTGCCACAGCTGCCTTTAATGCAAATTCATCAAAGGAATCCTTCAGCCAGCCAAATGCCTTGCCGGAATCCGCACCCATTTCTTTTAAAGAACTTGCCGCATCGTATGTACGGGCCCCGGTTCTGACTCTGAAGGTCTGGGTATCAACGATCATACCTGTTAACATGAATGTCGCATCTAATTCCGAAATATCGGTACGATTAGACACATACGGAATCATTTCCGTTAATAATTCACAGGTTGAAGAAGCACCTGCCTCAATATAGACAAGGATTGGCTTGACACCCATATCCGCAGAACGTCTGTGGTGGTCAATCACGACAACCTTACCCGCCTGTTCCAGTACTCTGGCGCCATTAGACTGCTTCACATTATGATGATCCGTCATAATGACAAGTGTATTATCGGTGAGCTTGTTCAATGCTTCACCTTCTGTCACAAAGGTAACTTCCTTGCTTAAAGCCTCACTGTTTTCTTCCATCGCCGCATTCAGCTTTTCCTCTATGCCGCCTGTCTTGGCAATAATCTGTACCTTTCTGCCTAAGGCACTTGCCATCCTGGATAAGCATATCGCAGAACCTACACAGTCAAAATCCGCCATCTTATGACAACAGATAATGACATTGGAACTCTTCATGATCAGATCTCTTAAGGCATGAGACATGACTCTGACTCTGACTCTTGAACGCTTTTCAGCAGCTTCCGTAGAGCCGCCAAAGTACTGCACGTCGCCACCTGCCTCCTGCACGGCTACCTGGTCGCCACCACGTGTCTGCGCCAGATCCATCAGGTTGGAAACCATCTCATCCATCTCTTCCAGCGTCACATCTCCTCTTGCAAAAGCAAGAGATAACGTGATGGATACATCCATCTTCTGGGATGCCTTGCGTACTTTGCCGAGAATGGAAAAATGATCTGCGGCCAACTGGGCAAAGATCTTTTCATTCAGGATCAGCTGATATCTGGATGTACCAAGTCTTTTGGCAAGAATGCCATGATCTGCACAATACTCCATTAACGGTGATCTGACATTAGCGGAAATACTGGCAGCTTCCGTATCATCTTCATACTGTGTGCTTTCATCATAGTTATCAAAACTTGCCAGTCCCAGTACAAGGTGTTCATCCTTGTATTTCTCAGTTGTTTTGGTTAATTCCGTCACATCACGGAAATAGATAACCGGCGCATCTTCTTTTCTGGTGATTTCATAAATATGATCATCCAGAGTCACCTCAACACGATCTGATGTTCCGTTAATCAGATCCTCCGCCTCCGGTAACCAGGTAAGCAGTCTGTTTCCTACTTTATCTATATTGCGTAAGCGGAAAAGATCACTCATCCATGTCACAACATAATCATCATCATAGATAACCATGCCTACCCCGCCGATAATGTAGGCATCTGCGGCTGCACTGCCAAGGATATCCCTGACTCCGGTTGACTGTTCATCAGATAAGGATTCAAAGCGGTCCAGCATCACAAAGATAATGATCGCTTCAATAATAAGAACCACGCCGCCGATCATTGCCCCAAGATTAATCCAGAACCATAACGCTACTAATAAAGCAGCCTGTATGATCAATAGAATCACGGCAATCCGTCTCATTTCAGAGATTTTCCTGTGCATGATTTCCATCTCCTTTCAGACTCCGCATATGCAGATCCGTTGTTATATAGAGAAAACCAGTAATAGCCATTGCTGGTGAAAAGAACATAAACAAAAGTATTGCAAGTATCACGGCAGGTGCTTTGGAATGCATTCTCCCTGCAAAAGCAGAATAGAAGGCAATCATACCGAAGAAAGCAAGATAAATCGTACCGGCCATGCCAAATCCCTGCAGGATACTCTGGGCAAGTTCATTATTCAGTGGTCTGTAAACAGAATAGTAATACCCCACAAAGCAGGCAAGCCCCACGTATCCGCTCCACTTGGGTGGAAAGTATTGTGACAGAGGCTTAACCGGATCCAAAGGAAAATGAAGACGCTTTAAGAGAAGTCTTGCTAACAAATGGGTCGCAAGACCTTCAAAGATACCGGTAAATACCGTTGCGACAACTATCATTGTCCGTAATGTATTATGCAGGTTCACTGTGGCAGGAACACTGCTTCCGGCAGCGGACAATGCTTTATTGAAAGTATCCTCATATGCCTGTATTTCTCCATTGATGTCATATCCGAAGAAAGATGACATGATCAGTATGGAGATGACATTCACAATGACTGCCAGTATTAATGTACGCATCACGATTCTGGAAGTCGATACATGGTGATAGATGCCGCATCCATATACCATTCCGATCAAGGATTCTGTAGCTACATAAAACCAGGTCTGGGGTGTACCGATGATAAAAGTAAGAATCATCACTGCTGTAAACAGCATCCAGCTGTTCTTCCAGCCATACTTTGCACCATAAAATACCATAGGCAGAGGAAAAGCAAACAGCAGCATATTCTCTAACAATCCTGCTGTCTGTCTGTTTATTAACAGTAGTACACCGATAATCGCAGCCATCATGGCACCATCGGTAATCTTTCTTACATTCTGATTCATACTCTGATTACTCCATGCATGATAAAAAGATATGCATGAACTGATAATGATTATAGCATACACCATAAAAACTGAAACATTGCGGCATTTACACCATGTAAGCATTTACAATATGCCTCAGACTGTCATTTGTGATTATTTCCCGCTATACTATTGAATGCAATTCCCATTTGAAAGGAGTATCTATGTCAGAAACAGAGAATGAAAGAAAAAGACATGTAGATCCACTGCATCTGATCACTGTTATATTGATTATCATTGCCGTGATTCTCTTGATTATATTAATTATCCCACGTCCGAAAGAGAAAGATGACAAAGCTGCTGTCTCTACAGCGACTCCGGTAACCGAAACAGGCACAAAAAATTCTTCTGGCAAAAGTGATGCATCAACTGTAAAAAATGCCAATGTCGTAACAGACTTTGACAAACAGGCTGTTGCCTCAGCCATCAATCAGGATCTTGTTGAAAAACTCGGACAGGAAAACATCAAGTATGTTACCGCTAATGATCTGACTCTTTCCAAGGAAAACAATGTCATCAAGGCTACCGGCAACTATCAGTCCAATACTAATGGCAGATGGTCCGCAAAAGGACTCAGCTATACCTATAAAATCACTGACGATGAGTATGAGCTTGTAGACGCAGATATATCGCAGGACGCAAAGAAGAAAAACAAATCCGGTAATTCTTCCTCTGATCCGGCAGATGCTGATCTCAGTCTTACCCAGTCTTATTCCATCAATGTCAAGAGTACATTAAGCATTACTGCCAGTGCCAGCAGTGGTGAATTAAGAATTGATGCAGTAGATGCAGATGGCAATACAACAACCGTCTTTGATGAAACAGGTCCGTTTAATATCTCTGACCAGCAGGCAGATCTCGATCCGGGCA
>CAZHUX010000055.1:0-11917 GCA_964535445.1 uncultured Galactobacillus sp.
CTGATGTTTTACTTAAGATAATGAACTCTCTTATATTTCTTAACTCCACGGGAATAGGAAATGGCAGGATATCCAAAACCAACAGCTGCTAAAGCTGTATGATCTTCGGGTATTTCCAGAAGTCTGCGCGCCTCTTTGTTTTTCAATATCTGTTCTGCGGCATAATTTGTTATAACCGTACCAAGTCCAAAGGAATTTGCCAGCAGTTCAAAGTATGCCGTAGCTATTCCCAATTCCGTTAAATCACCATCATGGAAACGTCTGCCAACTACCTTATGGGCAATAAACAGATGCGGTGCATTATAGATACCTAATCTGCCGATAGACTTTTCATCTATGAACAGATCCATCTGCTGGTAAGGAAACATGGCATCACACAGTTTTCTCATTGCACTTGAGGATTCTACAACACTGAATTCCAGGCCATAACTGTTTCCACCGGTTGGTACATTACCCATTGTCTCTAACATCTGATGAATCACTTTGGGATCAACATCTCTGTTTTGATACAAGCGGCATGTACGTCGATAACTGACAAGTCTTGTGAATTCATCACGAATACTGCCGTCTGGTTTTTCAGACACCTGATCCGCAGATACACCCAGAACAGATACAGCACCATTTGGACATACGGCAAGACAACGCTGGCACCGCCAGCATCCCCGCCAGCCAAAGTTACTCTGGTCTGTCATAACCGGTATGCCATTCTGCATATGAATGACATTTCCTCCCGTCATATTACCGGGACACACAGAAATGCATTTACCGCATCCATTGCACTTATTTACATCTACCTTAAATTGTGCTGTTCTTGTCATGGTTATCTTTACTCTGTTTTTTAATAAAAGACATTTATGTAGTATACCAGTCAATGAAATGTATCTGTATACACATCACTTTGCGATAATACGTCCATTCTGGAATACCATATTACGCATATGCATACCCTTTAAGATTTCCGATGGGAATGTTTCTTCAATATGCTGAATATCTTCAGATGATAAATCAATAGATAAAGCATCTATGGCATCCTGCAGGTGTTCTTTTCTGGTTGTTCCTATCAGAACACACATATCCGGGTTCTTTGCATAGACATAAGCCTGGGCAAGTTTTTCAACAGTCGTATTCTTTTCTTCGGCAATCTTTTCTAATCCGCCAAGCATCTGATTCTTTAAAGCTGACGGCAGTCTGCCACTTGACCAGGCAGGAGAATCTTCTGAGAGAAGCCCATGGCATAACACACCAAATGTCACTGTTTCAATATGATTCTTTCTTGCCGTATCCAGAACACCATTGTCTTCAATGCTTCTGTTAGCGACAGAATAATCCATCTCTATCATCTTTACCGGATGAACCTTTACTGCTCTACTCAGATCTTCAGCGGACATCTGTGTCAGACCAATACTGCGGATATAACCATCGGCTTCACATTCTGCCAATGCCTTCATCAGATCTTCTACCGGAACAGACGCATCCATACGTGCCGGTTCATACAGGTCTATATAGTCCACGCCCAGTCTGTGCAGAGAATATGCCAGATGTGCTTTTACATGAAACGGATCTACATCCAGACCATAGATTCCTCCCTCTGGTTTAGGAAGGACACCAAACTTGACAGAAAGAAAATACGAATCTCTCGGGACATCTTTTAATGCTTCACGGAGAACCATTTCACTTTCACCACCACCATAAAACTCACCAGTGTTGAACATCCGGATGCCATGATCCAGTGCATAGTGAATTGTTTCAATGGATCTTTCTTTATTAGAAAGGTTCATACCCATGCAGCCAAGACCCAGTCTTTTAATATCTGTCATAGAACCTCCTTTTAAAGAAGCTTTTCAGAGGAACCATCCGGTGAAATAATTTCTGCTGAAGCATCTTCCAGATGGAATAATCCGATCTTATGACCGGTTTCTTCATTGTAAGCATTCTTTAAAGCGGGATTATTCTTAAAAGCATATTCTTCATACTTTGGATCATTATCAAATACAGCAGTTCCATCATAGCGAAGCCATTGTGCCTTCTTATTTAAAGCAACTATTTCTACTCTTGGATTCTCCATAATCTGCTTATATACATTCTTATGCTTTCCAATTGTAAAAATCAGTTTATCATCCAGTTCAAAATGACCGGTAATAGGTCTCATTTTCGGCTGCTTGCCATCTTCTGTAGCTAAATAAAATATGCCTGCATCATTTAAAAAATCGTTAATTCTGCTCATAATCTGCTTCTTTCTTTACTTATTTACTGTTTAAGTATTCTTCTGTGATCCATACAGCCGGTCTTGTCCCAAGGACCGTTTCAGAACCCTTGTGTGCATGTGTACCAATATCACCTTGAGAGCTGTAATAAGCCGGTCCGTCATCATTACTGCCAGGTGAGCGCAGCCACCATGCACATGCACCGGAATCATTTGTATAAACACCCTGAGAGACAGCATAGTCGGTCGGATATGTAATGATCTGACTCTTTGAAAGGTATTTCTCAGCTTCTGATGCACTCAAAAGGAAAACAGAATCTTCCGTATTCTGACCGACAGCTGTGCCATAGTGCAGATCATCACCGTTATCCAGACTGCTCAATATAATTGCCTGCTGTTCTTCTTTACTGAAAGCAGTGTCATAAAATTCCCCATTCAGCCATGTACGCATGGATGAGTTATCCCAGTCTGCAGGTGTTTCATTAAATGGTTTGGCATCTAATGCCTGTACAGACAGCAGCAATGCCCTGCCATCTTCATGGGCAAGTACATACCATTCAATATCTGCATCCTGATAATGACCGAATTTAACGGTATCACCGTTATTTTCTAAAGAATTGTCCGGAACAGAATCAGATGCTTGTGAATTGTCAGAGCTGCTGCAGCCTGATAACAGGATCATTGCGGCAGCACTGCCAATTAGTAAACCAGATATTAATTTCATTGTTTATCACCTGTTTAATCATCAATATATTCTGATGATTTTGCATTGCTTTAAAACTACCATGTTCGATGAAGACATGATATGAAAATTACCTGTGATCGTAACCGTATCTCCAACAGATACAGATTTCATTTCATCTGCCGACCCAAATACACCTAACACATAACTGGTACCATCTTCCTTATCAGATAACTGCATGGAATCCGTACCATGATCATCTTTACCAATGTAGGTAATAACGCCTGTAGCAGTTTCCTGTTTACCATCATAGGTTGGTTCGTCAGAGTCAGGATCATTACTGTATTTATTGTAAAGATCTGTTACGTTAATGTCAGGACTTTCATTGCTTATGACACTCTGTGCCTGGCTGGAGGATTCAGTCTTATTCTGTGTGCATCCAGCCAGACTCAGTGCGATACCTGCAGTGATCAGTAATTTCGATATGAAATGCTTATTAATCATTCAGTTTGAAAATCCGTTCAGCATTGCCATGGGCAATCTTTTCTTTATCTGCATTGGAAAGATCTGAATCTTCCAGCATGGAACGAATATTATCCGGAACTCTGTATGGATAGTCTTCTCCCCAGAGAATATGGTCTGTGCCAAACTTTTCCAGGCAATAACGGAAGTTAGCGTCATATGTCATTCCCGATGGATTGACATAAACATTTTCTTCAAAGTACTGACTTACCGGTTTTTTTAAGCCTGTATCTTCCTGTTTTATTTCATCCAGTCTGTCCATGAAGTAAGCTACGACTTCACCCCAATGACCAATAACAATCTTCAGATCAGGATGACGGTCAAATACACCGGCAAGTATCATACGGACAACCTGCATACCAACATCATAATGCCATCCGATTCCATAGCCAGACAATTCAAACTGTACCTTTGGTGACCAGGATCCCTTGTAATATTTCTCGCTAACAGCCGGATCCACTAATCCCGGATGCAGATACAGAGGAACATCCAGTTCTTCTGCCTTGGCATATAAAGGTTCAAATGAAGGATCATCATAAGGAATACCATGATAATGACCTGATAACATAGCTCCGACAAAATGCTTGTCTTTTACCGTTCTTTCTAATTCTTCAGCCATGGCTTCTCCATCCGCAAGAGGAAGGTTGGCAAAAACGGCAAATCTTCCCGGATATTTTGAAGTTAACTCAGCCATCTCATCATTAACGTCTCTGCATAAAGGAACAGAATACTTGAGATCCAGCTGTGAAGGAACATTGCCGGCAAGTGAAATTACCTGCATATCGATTCCTGCTTTATCCATGTATGCAATACGTTCATCATCAATATTCTGAACAAGACGGGCCATATCGCCGCCATTACCTCTGGCATCATTGAATCCTGGCTTTAAACCATCTTTTTCCATCATCTCAGCAGCTTTCTGATTGATAGTTGGAGAGGAATAATGTTCTTCAACAGTAATTAGTTTTTTCATTTTTCATTCTCCTGCAGAATTTACACTTCTGCTTGTTATCTTTGGAAGAAAACAGGACTCTAAAAGCTATGAATCCTGTTTTCAGACATTTCAATATTTTTTACAACCGTTTTATTCCATGATTTTCTTGGAAAGACGTATGTATTCTTCTACTTCTTCCCTTGTAAGATTAGCAGTAAACTGATCTTCCAGATCCTTACCTGCCTTTATCAGTTCATCTTTGTTCTTTACAGCTTTATCACTTAACAGAACAATCTTTTCTCTTTTATTATCTGGATTGGAATCTCTGATAATCCATCCGTCTTTTTCCAGATGATTCAATAATCCTACAGCTGTAGAGTGACTCATCTGAAAATGATTTTCCAGGAATGAATTTGTAATTCTCTCATCCGGATAATAAATACATATATACAGAATCTTGTATTCTGCAAGTGACAAACCCATTGGTTTAAGAATAGAGGAAGCTAATCTGTCGACATAAAGCGCAGTAATCCTGGTTAAAATAGAAGCATAGTTCTTTTTTACAATCATTTTATCTTTTACAACACTTTTATTCATGGATTACCTGCTTTCTGATATTTATTTGTTTTCAGCTTCTTTAACAGTGGCATTGAAGTCTCTGACATCAATTGTGCAGCCTGTCATAAGATCCGGATTAGTCGGATGACCATCTTTATCGTATTCTACAGCATCCACACCATTCTTCTGAACGAAATCTTCATAGGCTTCTGCCTGTTCCCACCAGTCTTTACCAATGGAGCTTACCTTCTTAATGCCATAGTCATCATACTTTTCACGAGCAATGGAATTATCGTTGCCTACTCTGTCAACTAATATCTTGACTGTCTTGCCATCACGTTCAATAACATTAGCAAGATATGTACCCCATTGTGGATCGTACTTCCATGCTGTCTTGACGGTTGTTTTGTCTGTCTTTGGCTCAACACCATCTTCAGCATTCTTTACAGCTGTACCGAAGTCATTCAGGTTAATCGTTGCGCCAGATAAAAGGTCTTTATCTGTCGCATGACCATCAGAATCAGTTTCTGCGACTTTACCATCGTTCTTTACCAGATACTGTTCATAGTCCTGTACCTGCTGCCACCATTCTTCGCCAATAGAACTTACCTTCTTAATGCCATAGTTGTCGTACTTTTCCTTGGAACTGTTGCCATCATCATCGATACGGTCAAGATCTACTGCAACTAACTTGCCATTTGAATAAACAAGGTTAGCAATATAAGTTCCCCACTGATCAACATCTTCAATACCGGTCTTTACTTCAATTTCCGGTTCTGCAGAAGCACTCGGGGAAGCTGTAGAAGCTGCCGTTGACTGAGCTGCAGTAGAGCTGTTAGAGGAACATCCTGCCAAGAGTAACGCTGCTGAAGCAATTAATACTGATTTACGCATATCTTTTCTCCTTATGTCGGTTCCGACAATGTACTAGTAATATAGTGTCGTGACCGACACTTGTCAATATCTATAGCCTGTTTTTCACCTTGAACATTCTAAAAAAGGCCGCATTTGGCATTCATACCAAATGTGACCTTTAATGTATGAATATCAATTCATGCTCAGCCCTGTTTCAATCAATTCCTGATTTATTTCAGACATGATCTGCAGGTAGTATACATCTTCTTCATCACTCAGTTCCTGTTCATCAATATCATCCAGTTTTGACATAGTATCCATATACTGGGCATACAGTTTTGTATACTTTGCGAGCATTTCCACATTCGAGCTGTCATAGCTCTTCATGAAGTCACAATAAGCATCAACAGTTGCCTTATAACTGTCCATTGCCTCTTTGAACTCAGGACGTATGCCGGAGGCAGCTGTAGCTGCAGGTGCTGCTGTAGCTTCACTTGTTGGTGCAGGAGTTGCCTCTTCTGGTGCTTCTAAGTCTATATCCAGTACATTACCTGTTCTTTTTGAAAGACTCACTTCAATTCCGTCAGCATTCTTCCCTTCAAAATAAGTATCACTGTTTTCATAATCTATATTGAATCCTGCATTCAGAACGGCATTTGCATAATCCCTGAACTTTGCCTTATCCACATCCGGAATCAGAATATCGAAATCAGTAGAAGTATCTATTGTTACTTTACCACGGTTTACAGGAGGTTCTGGTAATACTGATGCAAGCGTACTGACAGGCCATGTAAATTCTGTATATTCTGGTGCTGCATCCAAATTGATAGACATGGAATCATCATAATAGTCCAGTGATAAAACATATCCATCCTTATCAGCCGCCTCATAACTGTCTGTACTAACAGATGCATCCACCGTAAATCCTTTTTCCTTGCACTTCTCTACATATGCCTGATACTTCTTTTCCGTATAGTCATCTACATCTACGTAGAGAGTCTCTTCATCACTGACAGAAACATCTCCATATTTAGAATCTGGTTCAGGAATCCGTTTGGCCAGTTCTGTTGCAGGCCAGGCAAGCTCTTCTTTTTCTTTTTTTACTTTCTTAGATGTCGATGTGCTGCCTGACGTCTGAAAATAAGGAATGCATAAAACACAGGCAATGATCAGAAACACGATATATGGAATGCGCTTGCCTTTGATTTTATCAATCGAGCCACTTCCTATCATCATTGCGGCAGTTAATAAAGCAATCTGTACTAATGCAATAATGCCGGCAAGAATATCCCTGCTCATAAATGCAACCAATGCACCTAATAAAGCAATAACAATCAATGCGATAATTAGTTTCCCTGTCTTGGATCTCTTGAAAGCCTTCTTTTCATTTCTCTCTTTTTCAGCTTTCTCATCCTGATATTGTTTTTCTTTTAATTCTGCTTCCTTAAGCTTTGCTTCATCTTTAATAGTTATGACATTTTCATTGTCGGGGGTTATTTCTATTGTCTTACCGCAATAGCTGCATTTTGCTGTTTTCTCCCCTTCCGGAATTTCTAATGATGCACCACAATAAGGACATTCCATTTTGATTAACTTCATACTTTCTCCCCTCTTTTCAAAATTATCTGAATCTCCTGATATTCTTTTTACTAACTTAGATCTGTTCCATACGGAACGGTCAATAGAAATGTATCTAAAACATACTATGTTTCAGATAGTTTCCTTTTTCTTGATCAATCAACACCTCTAAACGATTAATCTGATCAGATTTCTCTTTTCTTTCTTTTTCAAGTCTCTGTAGTGCAGCTTCCATCACTTTCAGATGATCTGTCTTTTCATCATCCAGTAATGCTCTGACTTCCTGGATGTTTAGTCCGGCATTGCGATAGATCAGGATCTGATTCAAACGGTCTATCTGAGCCGCATCATAAAGCTTGAATTGCTGAACAGATGTCCGTTCCGTTGGTTTCAAAAGACCGATTTTGTCATAGTAAAATAATGTCTTTCTTGTTACATGCATCAAAGAACACACTTCACCTACGGAATAGAGATGCTGCTCATTTCCTCCTGCGTATTCCAGATCCTTCTGCATCCTGATCTCCTTTCTTACTAAGATCAGATTACCTGTCTGTGGATTCTGGTTATATGCCCAAATTTCTTCCAAAAGAAAACCCATGGCATATAACCATGGATTTAGTCATCATTAATAAAATGATTTGACAGATTTAACTCACATTAGCATTGGCATTGATCTGGTCAATGATTTTACGAATATCTGCCCATTGATTCAGATCCGTAAATACTTCTGTCACACCCCCATTATCAGTAAACGGAGCATCCTGCATAACTCTGAAATCTGTCATTGTCCCATTCTGTACAAGGTATTCAATGATCTGATTAACAAAATAAATCTGTTTCGTATTCAGATTATTATGATCCAGGTAATCAGAGAAAGCTTTCTTTGCGGCATCCATATTCAAGCCAACAATATGCCGTACAAATTCTCCTAATGGCTCATTGCCATATTCTTTTTCATAGTCTTCTTTAGAGCCGAGATCCTTCCATAAAACCTTTTCAAGTGAATGAATATCATCATTTGTTAAAGGTTCATTGTTTTTCAGCTTATGAATTGCAGGCGTATCGTCTTCATGCTGTTTGATATAATATTCTGCTTTCTTTCTATAATCCGGTAATTCTTCATCGAATGTAGCTGGATGTTCACCACTATTTAAGAATTCATCTTTAAAATCTGTCAGATAGTAATACTTCTGTCCCTGAATGTATTTCATGAGATCTCGAAGACTGAGGCGGACCTTTTCCATATCCATGATACCTGCAGCATCAAAGAAATCACCGTGTTCAATAGTATTAATCAGATCTTTTTGTTTAGATACTTCTGGGATGGATCCTAATTTCGATAACGCAGAAACTTTTCTCTCTACTTCTCTTTCGATTCTTCCGTATTTCTCACCCTGCAGATACTTGTATTCCATTTCATACATGATGTAGTCAAAATGGAATGCCTTTGGGTCACCCTTATCAGGCTGCAGTAAAGGGGCAATCTCATCCTGCAGTAACAATGTATCCTCATAAGTGATGTTGTCATATGCAGATTCATTAGAATACAGATCTACATATTTCATATGCATTTTTACTGCAAAATTGTCACGATTAAGTTCTTTCACCTTTTCTGTTATTTCAGAAACAAGTCGTTTCCGCATGGCTACAAGATCATCAGTCTGTAACTCCGTATCCTGTAATTTAGAACAGATCTGTGCTTTAACAACATAAAGAGCTCCTTGTAAAGCAATGGTATTTGGAACTTCTACTCCCTCTCCCATGCGAAAGAATTCAAAGTTCCCACATACATCAAAGATATAAAAGTTCTCTTTATCCTTTCCATCAATAAGTCCGGGACATAATCTTGTACCTCTGCCAATCATCTGCCAGAATTTTGCCTTACTCAGCACTCTCTTAAAAAAGACAAGATTCAGGATTTCCGGTACATCTACACCGGTATCCATCATATCTACCGATATGGCAATCTGTGGCAATTTATCTGGATCAGAAAAGCTGTCAATTAATGTCTGTGAGTACTTAACCTGATTGTCAATGATCTGAGCATATCCTGGAAGTTCAGGATGCTGGTGATTAAAGACATCAAGGATTGCTTCGGCATGTTTATGATTCTTGGCAAAGATAATGGTTTTACCTAGCTTTTCACCCTCATCAATTCTCTGACCTTTCCGCCAAAGAAGATCAATCACTTTAACAATCGTATCTTTATTAAAGACATAGGAATTCAATGCATTAGCATTAATAGAGTCAGGTATTGCACCATTTGCATTTCCGAATGTATCCTCATAGGCTTGTTTTTCCTTTTCCGTTAAATCATCATAGTGAATCCCTTCCATAACAAATTTCAAAGGTGATTCTACAGATACATACGGAACAAGATAATGGTCCTCTACAGCCTGAGCAAGTTCATAGCCATAGGTTGGAACACCATCCTCAAGATCAAATATTTCATACGTATTCTTATCTATTTCATCCTTTGGTGTTGCCGTTAAGCCAACTAATGGGGCATCAAAGTAATTAAAGATATCCTGGTATTTGTTATAGATGGAACGATGAGCCTCATCACAGATAACAAGGTCAAAATGTCCGGAAGTAAACAACCTGCCGTTCTGGTCTGCAGCATCATCAATACAATTCATCATGGTAGGATAGGTTGAGAAAACACAATGTGCATTATAGTTTGTTTTATCTTCGCCAAGATTGGTATTAGACAGATTAGGAAGAAGATTTGTAAAGTTTCTCTTAGCCTGTGTAACTAATGCATTTCTATCTGCCAAAAACAGAATGTTCTTGATCCAGCCATGCTGAAGAAGGACATCAACTAATCCGATTACTGTTCTGGTTTTACCAGAACCAGTAGCCATAACCAGTAATGCTTTTCTTCTGTTTTCCTGATCAAAAGCTTCACAGACTGCTTTAATTGCGGCTTCCTGATAGTATCTGCCAGCAATACTCTTATTTACATGAATATTTGAAAGGCTTGTTCTTTCCTTTCTAAGATTGAACAATTTTTCAAGATCTCTTTTAGAGTAAACAGAAGATACTTTTCTTTCCGGATACTGACCATCATCTATACGATATTCAAAACCATTGGACAAGAAAATGATTGGTCTTCTGCCAAACTTCCTTTCCAGACAATCCGCATATAATTTTGCCTGCTGTCTGCCTACACTGAGATCCACACAGGTCTTCTTTGCTTCAATGATTCCTAATGGTCTGCCATCATCTCCAAACAAGACGTAATCTACATACCCTTTTCCTGTTTTGGTAGGCATGCCATCTACTTCATACTCATCAATCCAGTCTTTATGTTCAATCCACCCGATATCTGTCAGACTGGCATCAATATAGATCTTCCTTGTTTCATATTCAGAAAGATCAAGAGGGTTAGGAACATATGTCTTCTGCTTTTCTTCACGTCTGGCAGATAACTGTTCTTTTAAAGATTTGTTTTCGTCAATCAGCTTCTGAATATCAACATCCGTATCCTTTGTTTGTACAACCGGTTCTTCTGGATGTTCTACTAATAGTGATTTATCAAAAGATCCCTGTTGATAATCATCCGCATAGCAATACGCAACAAAATCCATGAAATACCAGAGATCTTCCAGACAGAGCTTAGCTTCATCAAGCGTAATCTTCTTGCTACTATGTGCAGCTGAATTACCTACTTTTCTGATGAAATCCATTCTTTCCCAGATGTCATTGTCCATGATATCCCGGAATTCAATTGTATTCATCAAAGTAGAAAGCTTATCCTGATAGGGCAGAACAAGATCAGCATCAACGGAATACATCCATTTCACAGCAGCTTCCATTGCTCTTCTGCAGTTAACTGCACAAGCACCAGGATCAATGAAAAGGATCTTTTCTGCAGATACCGCAATACTGGCAAATGATCTGAATTTCTTTTCTTTCAGAAGAAAGTCAAAGTTGGTTTTCATGGTATATGAATCCTCTTATTAGCTTAAATTATATATCAGTTTGTAATATCTATGAATAGCAGTAGATTTTGATTTATCAACCTGGTGGACGAAATCAGAGAACTGATTTTGAAGGTTAATAGGAGGAACAGGACAAATAAATCCTTCGACTTGCTTTCTATTGACCTTTGGTAAATTTGTACGATTAGAGAATTTTGATACATAATCAAGAAAGTAATTGCTTCTCATTACATACGCTAAATATTCCCTGTTACATACACCTTCTTTAACCAAAATTGGATAGGCATCTGCAGAACAAACACCAGTAAAATCCGGCAATGCAACCTTGTTCAAGTTAGGCCGAATTTTACTGTAAATAATATGCTTTGGAGTAAATAAGTATTTTCCACTTATTACTCCATCTTCTTTCACTGTTCGATAGCCAATAAGCCTTCCAGTATCCTTTTCAATGCTGTCAATTCCGATATGAGGGTAATTTTCGTACCCGTGAAAATCATGAATCATCGTGGTATCAATCTTTGCAATTTCTGTGAATGACAACATATTCCAGTTCTTATCATTTGATTTCAAGTCGCCAAACATCTCAACAAATCGGGATTTAATCAAGGCATCCAATCTTTCAAGTTCTAAATTTCTTTTTT
>CAZHUX010000056.1:0-11671 GCA_964535445.1 uncultured Galactobacillus sp.
CGCATAAGGACTGGAGCAATGACTTTATTGAAGAATTAAAAGAGAAAGGAGAACCAATCACTATGGAAAGTGCATACAAAGGTGTATTTGAAAAAGGAATTGCCCAGGGTGAATCCAGAGGCATATCTATTGGTGAAGCAAGAGGAAGAAATGAGGGCAGGAATGAAGGCAAGATCAGTGTTTACTATCAGGATATGAAGATGAGTCCTGAAGCTATTTCCAAGAAGATGAATGAACCTCTTGATGTTGTAAACAAAGTTATTCAGGATCTGAAGAAATAGATTGGTTGTGAATATTATGAAGAGCTGAATGTGCTTCTGACTCTTTTGATAAATCTGAAGAGTGTAACAATGACTTTATTGAAGAATTAAAAGAGAAAGGAGAACCGATCATGGAAAGAGGCAGAAGAGAAACTACATCCAGAATGCCTGCGGACGGAATGCCGGAGGATAAATTTATTCAGTATTCCGATCTTTCAAAAGAAGAAGCAGAGAAACTGAAGTAAAATTTTATATTTCTTCATCTCGATCATTATTGGTGCAGATTTCATGTGTACATGTAATCATGTCAGGATAGTCTGCACCAATTATATATCTGACACCAGCATCAGAAGCTTTTGAAAGTATGATCTCTGTTTCTGTGTTATGGCTTACATCCATCAATACATCACCATGGCAGAAATCCGCAATAATCATTAGATTATGCAGAGCTTCTGAGGATATGGCATCTTTTACAGAGACGATATCCCCATAGGCGTTATAGGCCATGCGGGCATGCATATAATCATAATCATCCAGTTTTAAATCATACAGAAGAAGCCAGTTCAGATGAGTATTTCTGAAAGTGAGAATGTCTTTTTCTGTATGGAATGTTAGTAATGCTGAAGTCATGTTGATGATAAGCTTTTCTTCTTTGTTTAAGTATGGTGCATCTGTAAAATCATATATTTTCATATTCGTATTCCAGAACAAAATTCAGACATGATTTTGTTTTTATTCATGTTTATACTATAGTACACATATCTTGATAAGGAGTAATTATGGGTGAAAGTGATTTGATATTTTATCTTCTTGATTTAGCTATATTCATCATGTTGCTGAACTGGCTCAGAAATACAAGAAAGATTCAGGTACATACAGGTGTTGGCGCTAGATGGGTAATTCCGGCTTTATTTATTGTTGTTGCTGTGCTGGGCTTCTTCCGGTATAAGGATGATATTCCTTTCCGGTACATAGAAACAGTATGTCTTGTTGTATTTGCGGTTATGTACTACAACATAGGTAGTGGACTTTGTGAAGATGGTATTGTCAATATGGGGGCTTTAGTTCCATGGGATTCAGCTGGTAAAGTCAGGGTGTTGGATCATGAATCCTGTATTATTTACAAGTGGAAAAGAAGAGAAGCATCTATGTATTTTGACGCAGATAAGATGGATAAAGTAAAGAAGTATCTGCGTACACATGGTGTAAAGCATAAAGAAGAGAAGTAACTATTTCTTATAATAGATATCTCTGGTACAGATATGAGGATTATGATGAGAGAACTGTGATTCCATGTATTGTAAAAAAGCATGTGGGGTATGAATCAGAGGCTTGAAAGAAGGAAGGTACTCTTTCAGAAGATCATAGACAAAGGTAACACAGTTATTGTTTAAAGCATTGTAGGTTTTGAAAGAAGGATCACCTGACTGAAAGAATGTACATGGAATGTTCTGGTACAGCTTTGAGGCATAATCATTAGCATCAGGATCTGTTTCATAAGGACAGTGCCATGGTACAGCCTGTTTTAATAAAACATCTGTTTTATGGAGAACAGACATGGTTTCTTCTTTCGAAAGATTGAGCGTGTAATCAATGATCATTTCACCAGGGGTAGCATGATAATACAGAAAGGGAAGCCGTTCTGCCTGGATGAGTATGCCATTGCCTGTAAAATCAAGAAATGATCTGTGCATGGGATCGTGACATCCATAAGAGAGAATGGTATTGCCTGCACCGATGTCAGTGTGACCCAGTTTTTCAGGGAAACCATGATCATGAAAGTAAATATAGACATGCAGATGAGCATCATCTTCAGAAAATGAGGGCTCTAATGATTCCTTTTTCATCTGTTTCATAGTAAACATATACATATTCTATGTCATTGTCTGATGTACAGTAGGCAAAAAGTGCATTTTTTACTATAATAATTAAGTTTTAAGCGAGGAAATAAAAATGAGTGATATCAGTGAGAAAATAAAGGAAGCCGTACGTGTATCCGTGAAGGAAACATTTGATCTCGATGCGGATGAGAAGATGGTCATGGCAGAAAGACCAAGGGATCCGAAGATGGGTGACTATAGTACAAATATAGCAATGCGTCTGGCCAGAACCCTGCATAAGAAACCAGCTGATATTGCCCAGGAAATGTTACCGGCATTGCAGAAGAACCTGAAAGAAGCTTCTTCTATTACGGTAGCTGGGCCGGGATTTATCAATTTTGTAATATCTGAAACAGCTTTATCAGACTGCATTAATGAAGTGCTGGATGCTGGTGATAAATACGGTACAAACAATACAGGCAAGGGTGAAAAGGTTCTGGTTGAATTTGTCAGTGCCAATCCAACCGGTGATCTGCATTGTGGTCATGCAAGAGGTGCTGCCTGGGGTGATTCCTTATGCAGAATCCTGTCTGCCTCTGGCTATGATGTCACAAGAGAGTATTATGTCAACGATGCCGGCAACCAGATAACCATGCTGGCAGAGTCCATGTATTCCCGTTATTGTGAGCTGTATGGTGTGGAATACCCGCTTCCTGAAGAAGGATATCATGCCCAGGATATTGTCGATGTTGCCAAGAAGATAAAGGATAAAGATGGTGACAAGTGGCTTCATAAGGATTCCTCCGTATGGATGGAATACTTCAAGGATGAAGGTATTGAGATGAAGCTGGATGCGATCCGCAAGGATCTGGATCTCTTCCGTGTACATTTTGATTCCTGGATGCATGAGCGTTTCTTCTATGAGAATAATGCGAAGAGAATCCATGATGTCATCGATAAGTTAACGGAAAAAGGTCTTACCTATGAGAAAGATGGTGCTGTATGGTTTAAATCCACACAGTTTGGAGATGACAAGGATCGTGTTCTGCAGAAATCATCCGGTTTATTAACATACCTGACACCGGATATTGCCAACCATGTCTATAAGTTTGAAAGAGGCTATGATACATTAATCAACTTATGGGGTGCAGATCATCATTCCTATGTCAAGAGAATGAGATGTGCATTAGAGGCATTAGGCTATGACCCGGATAAGATGATTGTGGATCTGATTCAGATGGTACGCATGGTATCGAATGGGGAAGAAGTCAAGATGTCCAAGCGTACCGGCAATGCCATCACCATCAGAGAACTTTGTGAGGATGTTGGTGTAGATGCCGCAAGATGGTTCTTTGTATCAAAGGAACTGAATACTCAGATGGACTTTGATATGGATCTTGCCAAGCAGAGAACAAATGATAACCCTGTGTACTATGTACAGTATGCCTATACAAGAATGTTTAACATTCTGCATAAGGAAGGTACACCAGAGGTTGTGAAGAAGGATCACTATGATTTATTGACAGATCCTAAGGAAACAGAATTGTTAAAGCAGATCTCTGAGTTCCCGGATAAGGTATCTGACGCCGCAAAGCAGAGGGCTGTTAACAGAATCTGTCAGTATTGTTATGATCTGGCAAAGGAATTCCATTCGTACTACAATTCATGCAGGGTCTGGAATCCTGAAAAACCGGAACTGTCTGCACAGAGACTGTGTCTGGTAAATGCATGTATGATTACAATGAAGAATGCATTGAATTTAATTGGAGTATCGGCACCTGAAAAGATGTAAAATCTTATATATATTAATGGAAAAGTATGAGTGATAAGCGTAAGCCTGCAGGAAAGAAATCATTATTTCTGATTCTGCTGATTGTTATACTTCTTACAGCATTTCTGATCTATAAGTTTTATGGAGATCAGATTGCTGTTCTTTGGCATTTGTTAAGACAGGGTAACCAGCAGGAATTAGAAGAATATCTGAATGCACAGGATCAGATAGGCGGATACAGTCTGTTATTTATACTGCAGGTTCTGCAGGTAATATCGATTTTCTTCCCTGGTATGGTTATTCAGATTGCCGGAGCGATGATCTACGGATGGTGGAAGTCATTCTTGATATGCTGGGCAGGATTTGTATTCGGTAATGCATTGGTGTTTGGAATTGCCAGAGTGTTTGGTAAATCACTTGCCTTTGCGTTTGATGATCATAACAAGAAGAATAACTGGTTAATTGAAAAGATCAATGATGGCAATCAGGTATTTGTTGTCGCAGTCGCATGTCTGGTTCCGGGTGTACCAAATGGCATTATTCCATATCTTGCCTCAAGAACATCGATATCCTTAAAGGACTTTGCCTTAGCGGTAGCGGGTTCTTCCTGGATACAGATTGTATTGAACTGTATTGCAGGTCACTTCTTAAGCAGAGGTGAGTATCTGTTCATGGTATTTGCATTTGCCCTGCAGATAGCATTGATTGTGGTTATTACCAAAAACAGGGATAAGCTTTTGAAAAAAGGCGATAAGAAAGACAACAAGTAATGCATGACACAGTATCTCTATATGGAAGATGCTGTGTTTTTATATATGCATCTATTCTTCTGTGACATAAGCATCAAGACCATTGCAGATAAGCCTTGTGGAAGTCTGAATCAGATCTTCCAATGGCAACTGTTTTCCATCCTTTACCCATTGACGATAGAGCTTTTGAAAAAAGGCGATAAGAAAGACAACAAGTAATGCATGACACAGTATCTCTATATGGAAGATGCTGTGTTTTTATATATGCATCTATTCTTCTGTGACATAAGCATCAAGACCATTGCAGATAAGCCTTGTGGAAGTCTGAATCAGATCTTCCAATGGCAACTGTTTTCCATCCTTTACCCATTGACGATAGAGCAAAGCGGTATTGGAAGAAAAGAAAGTAAATACCAGATTATCTTCTGAATCGTTATCAGAGAATTTGTTCTTTTCTTTCCGATAAGACATGATTCTTTCATAAACAGAATCACTGATGTTTGTATAACTGCCGCTGCATAAAACTTTTTCATATAACTGCGGCATGGATGCCGCATGTTCAAAGAAGAAACGGATCAGTTTCCGGATATCAGAACGGCTTTGAAAAGAAACATCCTGCTGAATGAACTGATCAACTACTTCATCCTGTAATTCTGATAACAGATCATTCAGGCTGTTATAGTGCAGATAGAATGTTTTCCGGTTAATCATTGCTCTTTCACACAGCTCTTTAACAGTGATTTTCTGATAATCCATTTCACAGATCATTTCTTCAAATGTTTTCCTGATTGCCTGCTTTGTCTTCTGAATCCGTAAATCCTCTTTTATCATGATTTCCTCCGTTTAATACACACATGTATATTAAACATCACATATTGAATATCTGACCATTGTAAATTACTTTTCTTTCATTATCATGCATGTGTAATGATAAAAGGAGTAGAACGATATGCAGTATTACGTAGTTACATTTACACATACAAAGATTGTTGGATGGGCTGTATTCCTGCTTGCACATATTAAGTATCTGAAGAAGATGATCAAGGAAGGTAAGCTTCAGATATCCGGACCTGGTGTCGGTACACCGGTCAGAAGTGCGCAGCTTGTATTTAAAGTAACAGATAAGGATGAACTGGATAAGCTTGTGGCTGGAGATCCATATTCCAGACATGGCCTTGTCGCCACAAAAACAGAGAATCTCTGGGATGTAAAGCTTGGCAAGATGACAAAGGCAGAAACTCCGGATCCGGATGGCACAAAGTATTTCAGAGCTGCTTATACATTAAAGAAGGATGCTTCTGCGGATGTACAGGCAGAACATGACACATATCTGAAAGAACTGCTTCAGAAGAAAAAGATCCGTGCTGCAGGACCATATGTGAATAATCCACAGGCAGGATTGATGATTCTTTCTGTGCCAGGGAAGTCTGAAGCTGAGTCTCTGGTGAAGGAAGATCCATTTGTAAAAGAATGTGGTGCAGAGTATCAGTTAATTGAATGGGATCCTAAGTTTGGTGAATTCAAATAAAAGTAAAAAAATTGGCACTCAGGTATTGACAGTGCTAAGAAAAGGATTATATACATAAGTGCAAGGTGATGAGAGTCACCAGAGCATATAAACACAGAGCCAAAGAAACTCTGAACCCGGTGAATGGGGTGAAGAAATATATTGGAGGTGTTTGATATGATGTTTGTTCCAAGTGTATTTGATCGTGATTATGATTTATTTGATGATGTGTTTGACGATGCATTCCGTCCATTCCGTAACACAGATTCTCTGATGAGAACAGATGTAGAGGAAAAGGATGGCAAGTATGTTATGACATGTGAACTTCCGGGATTCAATAAAGATGATGTGAAGATGTCTTTAAAGGATGGTGTTTTAAATATCGAAGCTTCTCATAAAGAGAACAATGATGAGAAGGACAAGAAGGGCAATGTCATTCGTCAGGAAAGATACGAAGGTACAATGAGTCGTTCCTTCTATGTTGGCAAGGACGTCAAAGAGTCTGATATCCGTGCGTCCTTCAAGAATGGTGTTCTTTCTGTAGAAATTCCTGAAGCGAAGGAAGTTGAAGAAAAACCAGAAGAAAAGTATATCTCTATTGAATAACTCTGAAAGAGTAAAGAAGCGGGATCACTGATTGGCAGTGGTTCTGCTTTTTTTTGATCATTGACATCTCTGCATCCCGGTACTATAACATTCAGGTCGCTTATTTTAGAGAGAACAAGAAAGGATCCTATGAAAAACTTCATCGGTTATACAATTGGAGGTGCTTTAACAGTTGGTGCTTCTGTCATTCCTTCCCTGATATTCTCAGGACTTGTATTTCAGCATACCGGAGAATATGCATATCTTCTTCCTGTCGTATTATTAATTGTTGTGGAGAAGTCTTTTATATTTCTGATTCAGGGATTTGGAAAGATTCAGAATCCGACAAAGCTTCTTCTCTCAGATCTGATGATTTCCATGGCTGGTACAGTCATTGCCATGTTTGGCTATGTATATGCACCATTATGGTCTATTGGAGCTGTATTGATTGGATCAGGTATGTCTATCTATGCACCGATGTTCCGCACGTATCGTGATAATAAAAGAAGAAATCATACATGGGAATCCAATCCTGCTGTAGCAGCCAGTTATATTGCATTAGTAGTAATACTGGCTGTGGTGTTTCTGCTAAGACATCAGTATTTCAATATCATATTAGGTATCTATCTGGTGCTGCAGTTGTTCACATTTGTGTTCATGTATGGAAAACTGCAGGAAGCAGAAGATAGAGATCAGCCAATGTTTGACCACAGCGGACGTTCTTCAGGAACAATCGCGGCAGCTGCAGTAACAATGCTCGTTACATTGTTTGTCTCTTTCTATAAAGAAACAGCAGATACAAGATACGCTTTCTGGATTCTGGCAGGATATTCCATCCTGCTTATAGTATTTGCATGGATTCATCCGATGCATTACAGAGACTATGCCAAAAGAACATTCTGGTATGGTGCCATGCGTACATTCTTGAATACCTTTGGCATGATCTACTTTGCGGCAGTTGGCTTAAATAACTATGTATCTCTTGTCTATGTGATGTATGGACTCGGTATCGGCTTATCCAAGGTCATTGGAAAACCATTAAAGAAGTTAACCGGAGAAGATCATTATGAAAGCATATGCATTCTCCTGGCATTACTGTCATCATGTCTCTTATTAACTTTCAAGCCTGTATTAATGCTTGTGGGAATTCTGCTTGGTGTCATGTTTGTCTCGGCAGGAAATACAAATTCTGCTTATATTTATCTGGATGATGATTCGTATCCATTTAACGACCGTCATCTTGTCAGAACAAAGTTCTTTGCGACAGGGGCAGTCATGGCTCAGGGATTACTGATGGTTTTACTGCTTGCAGTAACAGAAGTAATGAAGATTGGCAAGAATGATCCTCTGCATGCATATGTATATACACAGGGTGATATATCTTATACACCTGTCTTTGCATGGACTCTTGCTTTGAGTCTGATCATTCTGGCTGTGGGAATCTTCATCTCTCAGAAGAAGTCTGTTAAGAAGACTGCATAAACCGGATTGTCTTTGGTGGCACAGATGAACCGGTTTTCTTTTGATTTTTGACGAATAAAAAATGCGTATATACGCAAAAATAATTTGTATATAGATCAACATATATTAAAATATAAATGATAGTACGAATAAAAATTGCGTATATACGCATTTACAGGAGATGAAAAATGTATATTAAAAGAGATCAATACCTGAAAAAGCTGATCAGAACCAAAGAAAACGGGAGAATCAAGATTATTACCGGGGTCCGGAGATGTGGGAAAAGTTACCTTCTTTTTCATCTCTATTATGATTATCTGATTTCAACAGGAGTTCAGAAAGATCATATTATTGAACTTGCACTGGACGAACTTGCTAATGCGAAATACAGAAATCCGGTTGAACTGGATAAATATGTACGTGAAAGAATGACGGATGAAAAAAATGAATATTATGTATTTCTTGATGAAATACAGTTCGTAAGACCTGTTCCGAATCCTTATCTTCCAGGTAAAGAGAATGATCTGACTTTCGTGGATACACTGCTTGGTCTGATGAAAATACCGAATGCCGATGTTTATGTGACCGGCAGTAACTCTCATATGCTTTCTTCTGATATTGTTACGCAGTTTCGTGACCGGGCTGATGAGATCAGAGTATATCCTTTGTCTTATGCCGAATTCTGCAGTGCCTATCACGGAGACATGAGAAGGGCATGGCCTGAGTATTATACATATGGAGGAATGCCATATGTTCTGTCTCTGGATACGCATGAAGAAAAAAGCAGATATTTGCAAAATCTTTTCTCTCAGACATATATCAGGGATGTTCTGGAAAGACATAACATTAAAAATGAAAAGGATATTCTGGATGATCTGATTAATATTCTCGCTTCTTCAGTCGGGTCCTTAACGAATCCGACAAGACTGTCAAATACATTTCTTTCCGAAAAGCATATTCATATCAGCAACACAACTGTTTCAACATACATTGATTATTTTGTTGATGCATATTTGCTGAACAAAGCTGAGAGATATGATGTGAAAGACAGAAAGTATATCAATACACCATCAAAATATTATTTTATTGATCCTGGTCTGAGAAACGCCCGACTTGGCTTTCACCAGATAGAAGAAACGCATCTGATGGAAAATGTGATTTACAATGATCTGATCCGGCGTGGATATGATGTGGACGTTGGTGTTGTTACTTATAATACGAAAAATGAAGAGAAAAAAAGTGTCAGAAAACAACTGGAAATTGATTTTGTAGTAAATCGTGGCGGGCAGAGGATTTATGTTCAGTCTGCTTTAACTACAGCTGATCCTGAAAAGAGAAAACAGGAAACAGCTTCTCTGATTCTGGTTCCGGATTCTTTCAGCAAGATCGTTATTACCGGTGAAATGATTGAACCACAGAGAGATGAAAACGGAATAAATTATATCAATGTAGAAGATTTTCTTCTTAGTGAAAATATCGAGAATCTGTAAGAAACAAAAGAAGAATTCAATTATCCGAATAAAAAATGCGTATATACGCATTAATAAGAGATGCGAATATCATGATGTATGACCATACATCAAGAAAAACAGGATCTTCTTTCACTGGAGACCCTGTTGTAATGCATAAATTCAGTTGTTACCTTCAGACATCCATCTGCTTGTTTCATCATACAGTTTTTGAACTGTTTCAGGCTTGTCATCACCAGGCAGATCCTGACCAGATTTCAATCCCTGTAAAGAAAGAACATAACAGAGATTTTTGTAACTTTCACGGTAATCTTTTACAAGTGGAGCGATATCCGGTACCTTTTCACCAGGTGTGGCCGGAACCAGTTCGTCTCTTTCATAGATGCAGTCTCCATACTGGATCTTCCATTCACCATCTCTTTTGACGAGTCTTGCAAAGATTCTGGCATAGGAATGCATATCCATGTCACATCCCTGAATGTTAACCCGTGGTGATAACATCATAACCTGTGTTTCGGCGACTGCTTTGTTTCCATTGACAAATACAGCAGTGCTGTAGATCTTATGCTTGGATCCACCGCCATTAGCCTGCTTGGTCTTTTCCCAATATTCTTTTGCGGGACCATTGAACCAGGATACATGAATCTCTGCATCATCACTGTAACAGGATGCTGCCTCATCAAAGAGACCATTGTCTCTGCAATAACGCTCATACTCCATTAATTCACGAATCTTCAGTCTGTCCGTAAATGCTTCAGGATCTTTCTGATCCAGTGGAATCTTTCTGAAATCTTTTACTTCACTCATCTTATTCGCACTTTCTTTATAAACCTAAAACCTTAGTACCGTTTTCATTCATGATCTTTTCCTTTGCCTCATCAGAAAGCGGTAAACCTTCTATATAGTTTCTGAGATTCGGCATTGGTGCATCTATTCTGTATGGATAGTCATTACCCCATAGAATATGATCTTCGCCAAAGAAGTCGAGACATGTGCGGAAGTCTGTATCAATCACAGGCTTTGCATTCTCATCGGCAGGAATCATGCCGGATGGCATGACATACATCTTCTTGAAATAGTAAGAAACATTATGTTCCAGCTTTCCTTTGGCAAGGTTGCCAAGAACCATATCCAATCTATCGAAATAGTAAGGAATCATCTCACCCCAGTGTCCCATGATCAGCTTCAGATTCGGATGACGATCCAGAAGACCGGACACAACCAGACGCAGATATGCAATACCTGTTTCATAGTGCCATCCGATTGCAGAACCAGATAACATGATAGAGATAATCGGATCAATGTTTTCTCCCTGGTAGTATTCCTTGGCAACGTCTTCTTTAACATCTGTCGGATGCAGGATAACTGGTACATCCAGTTCTTCTGCGGCTTTCCAGATCGGTTCAAATCTAGGCTCATCCATGAATTCTTTGCCAGCATAAGTTGCCTTTAAACCAGCACCACGGAAGCCAAGTTCCTTAACACAGCGTCTTAACTCTTCTGCGGCAGCTTCGGGATCATCTACAGGTAATGTCGCAAAACCAATGAAACGATCCGGATGCTTACTGATCTGCGCTGCTAACCAGTCATTGGCTTTCCGGCATGCTTCAACAGCCTGATCTGCCGGTAAATCCTGTGGCGCATTGTCACCATAGATCAATACCTGAATATCAACACCCTTTTCATCCATCCAGGCGATTCTCTTATCACCAAGATCTGTTAACGGACTCTTCTTGACAAATTCTCTGCCTGCTTCAAGACGCTTCTTCTCTAATGGTGCAGCATCTTTTTCAGCATAGTCATAGCATTGATCTACAATGTCAGGGCATACATAGTGTTCTTCAAAAGTCATCAGTTTTCCGTTTGTATTCATAATCTTTTCCTTCTTTCTTAATTGAAATTCTTTGCAAGATTGTCATTAATCTTTTTTAACATTCTCAGTAATTCTTCTTTTTCTTCTTCTGTAAATCCATCGGTCATGGCTTCTTCTAACTGATCAATTCTGCCTTCATTGTCATCAGCGAGTTTCTTTCCTTCATCAGTAAGAAT
>CAZHUX010000057.1:0-11359 GCA_964535445.1 uncultured Galactobacillus sp.
TCAGCTGGGAGAGCACCTGCTTTGCAAGCAGGGGGTCAGGAGTTCGATCCTCCTTAGCTCCACTGATTACCGAAGTGAAAACTTCGGTTTTTTTATTGACATACAGCAAGATCGATTATATATTCATTTACATAAATAAAACACGTAACTAGAGGTAGCGGCGCAGATGAGTAGTCAGGAAGAGCAGGCATGCTGAGAAACCTGATGAAAGGCAATCGCCGCCGAACGTAATGATCCGGCAGGATGATTACGTGGGGATGCAGATAAGATCTGTATCACTCCTTCATTGATTGAAGAGGCGCTATTGTGTATGGAACGAGTAAAACGAACCGTATGTGATAGAGCATACGGTTTTATTTATATTTTCACGGGAGGAAAATATTATGAAAAGCACACGCGTAACAGCTGTATTACTCGCTTCTGCACTTCTGCTTGCCGGATGTTCTTCTTCATCTTCATCCGGAAGCACCGCTGATTCAAAATCTGATTCTGATACATTCAGAGTCGGTATGGAATGCAATTACGCTCCATTTAACTGGAGTACTGGTGAAGCCAATGACACAACCCAGCCTCTTTCTGATGGCGGCTATTGTGATGGCTATGATGTTGTCATTGCTGAAAAGATGGCAGATGCTTTAGGCAAGAAGGTAGAAGTACATAAGCTTGACTGGGATAACCTGATTCTCAACCTGAATAACAATCAGATTGATGCCGTTATTGCCGGTATGACGGATACTCCGGAAAGAGAAAAGCAGATTGCCTTCACAGATCCTTACTATGAATCTGAAGAAGTCATCATTGTCAAGAAAGACAGCAAGTACAAGGATGCGACAGATATCCAGGACTTCTCCGGTGCCAAGTTAGTTGGTCAGATGAATACCATCTATGATGAAGTCATTGATCAGATTAAGGGCGTCCAGCATGAACAGGCTGCCTCTGACTTCCCTGCCGCTATTCTTTCTTTGAATAAGGGTGCTGTAGATGGTGTTGTCAGTGAATTGCCGGTAGCTAATGGTGTTGTCAGTTCCAATCCTGATTTAACAATCGTCAGATTTGCGGAAGGTCATAACTTCGATGCAGATACAACCGTATCCATTGGTGTACGTAAGAGTGATAAAGATCTGAAGAAGAAACTGAATACCGCATTATCCAAGATTTCTACAGATGAAAGGAACCAGCTGATGGAAGCAGCCGTTGAACGTCAGCCGGCTAATGACTGATGTCCATTACCAATATTGTCAATATTCTCAATCAATATGGTCCAAGCCTTCTCAAAGCAACCAGAACAACTGTTCTGATTGCTTTGGTAGGCACCTTCTTTGGTTTAATACTTGGCTTGTTAGTCGGCGGTTTCAGAGCGGTAAAGCTTGACTATACAGCCGGTAAAGGTACTGTTTTTCTAAAGAAACTGTTTGATGCCATCGCAAACATCTACATTGCCATATTCCGTGGTACACCTATGATGGTACAGGCAGTCTTTATCTATTATGCATTTCTGAATGTCGTACACTGGAGTTCCATGACTGCCGCAATGGTAGTTATCTCTATCAATACAGGTGCCTATATGGCAGAAATCATTCGTTCCGGTATTCAGGCAGTAGATGTCGGTCAGACCGAGGCCGCAAGATCTCTTGGTATGTCCAATGCCCAGACAATGATGTCTGTAGTACTTCCACAGGCTATCCGTAATGCCTTCCCTGCTATTGGCAATGAATTAATTGTCAACATCAAGGATTCTTCTGTATTGATGATTATCTCAATTTCCGAGTTGATGTTTGTCGCAAAGTCTATTGCAGGTTCTACATTCATTTTCACAGAAACCTATTTCATTGAAGCATGTATCTACATGATTCTGACTTCTATTGCCTCTGTTATCCTGAATATTATTGAAAAGCATATGAACAAGACATCTTCTGTCACAGTTCCTATGTCTGATACAGATCCTGATAATATGAAGTTTGCCACAATCAAAGATCAGAGAGGAGAAAAGTAATATGGCGCTTGTAGAAATTAAAGACATCCATAAAAGCTTTGGCTCTCTGGAAGTATTAAAAGGCATTAACTTTTCTGTAAATGAAGGCGAAGTTGTTGTATTAATCGGACGCTCCGGCTCTGGTAAGTCTACTTTACTGAGATGCATTAACCTTCTTGAAAAACCGGATTCAGGCAGTATCAAGGTATTCGGTAATGACATTCTGCATACGAAGAAAGTCAATGCCTACCGGGCACAGGTAGGCATGTGCTTCCAGCAGTTCAATCTCTTTACAAATATGGATGTTCTGAAGAACTGTGTTCTTCCGCAGATGAAGGTATTGAAAACACCTAAGGCTGAAGCCGAAGAGAAAGCCATGCAGTATCTGGATAAGGTAGGCATGAAAGACTTTGCCCATGCGGATGTACGCACTATCTCCGGTGGTCAGAAACAGAGAGTCGCTATTGCCAGAGCCTTATGCATGGATCCGAAGCTGATGTTATTTGATGAACCTACTTCTGCCCTGGATCCGGAGATGGTTGGTGAAGTTCTGAATATCATGAAAGACCTGGCAAAGTCAGGCTTAACTATGATTGTCGTCACCCATGAGATGAGCTTTGCAAAAGATGTCGCAGACCGCATTGTATTCATGGATCAGGGAAAGATTGATGAAGAAGGTACACCTGATCAGATCTTCAATCATCCTCAGAGCAAGCGTACAGCTGAATTCTTACGCTCGTTTAAATCCTGAGTCAAAGACATTTGCATGAATCGCAAATGTCTTTTTTCTTATGGCCAGAAAGCTTATAATTTCTTCATGAACTTTAATCAAAGGCATTTCATAAACAGAACACACAGTCATTACCGTAAGGAAAGATACCTTCTTCATCAGAAACGATATGGACACTATCAGAAACCTTCTTCTTTCTTAGCACAACCAGAACGATCGCTTCCATGCATTCCAATTGAGACAAGAAATGCTTTTGCGTATAAAAGATCACAGAAGTTTTATAAAAGAAAAAGATATGCATACTACAGACATGCATATGGAAAGATTCATAATAAATCTCAAAGACATATTGTCTTCCATGCATTCACATATGAAGCTCCTGTTATTCCTGTACAGTCTGAGATCCCACAAGTACAGCCAGTTGCTCCTGCAAAGAAAAAACATACAGGTATATACATCGTATTACTGCTTATTGCGGTAATTGTCTGTCTGTTGGGAATACTGATACATACAATCTCTTCTTATCACTCAGAAGTCACAAGTACACCTGAGGCAGCAGCCTCTACACCTGATACTCCTGTTGAAACACCTGTTCCATCTCCAACACTCCGGAATACCCTGCAGCCGCAGTTAGAAAGCATGATCTCTTCCCTGGAAGGAGAATGGTCTATTTATGTCAAAGACCTTTCAAGTAATGAAGAAATTATCATAAATGATCATAAGGGACACAGTGCTTCCTTAATCAAATTGTTTACAGCCGGCCGCTATGAACAGGCAATCCGTGATGGAGAATTACAGGAAACAGATGCCGGTGATTACAATGAAGCCTTAATGATCAGTAACTCTGATAATGATGCATGGGTTAACCTGGAGACAATCATCGGTCATGGATCTTATCGTAATGGTTATACATCTGTAACGCAATTTGCCAGAAATGAAGGTTTCTCCTCCACCGGAAGATTAGTGGATCAGAATGATAACTGGAATGGTAATGGCGGGATGAACTGGACGTCGGTAAGGGATGTTGGTACATGTCTTGATGAGATATATCATGGCACCTATGTCAGTGCAGATGCCTCTGAAAAGATATTGAATCTTATGAAACAGCAGTCTCATCTGAACAAGATTCCGGCAGGACTGCCGGCAGGTACTGTATGTGCCAATAAGACCGGAGAGCTGGATTTAACCCAGAATGATGCAGCGATTGTATATGGACCGAAAACCAACTATATTCTTGTTGTAATGAGTGATGGCATGCATGATGGCAATCAGGCAATCAATGAAATCATTCAGATATCTGAGACCGTATGGAATACAATGGAGAACTGACTATGAATGGATTAAAAGAAATATCAATACATGAAATTGAAGGATTTCATATCGGCAATGCCGAATATGAAGAACATCGTACAGGACTGACTGTTATTCTGCCAGAACATGGCGCATGCTGTGGCGTAGATGTCAGAGGCGGTGGCCCGGCCAGCAGAGAAAGTGCTTTATTAAATCCCCTGGCAGATAATTCCTGTGTCAATGCGGTTGCTTTATCAGGCGGCAGTGCATTTGGCTTAAACAGTACAGCTGGCATCATGCAGTATCTGGAAGAAAGAAAAGAAGGATTTATGACAGATGCCGGAGTTGTACCGATTGTATGTGCATCCTGTATCTTTGACCTGGAGCTGGATAATGAAGTCAGACCTGACGCAAAGCTCGGCTATCAGGCATGTCTCAATGCTGAAAAAGATAACTATCAGGATGGCAATAAAGGCTGTGGTACAGGTGCCACGGTAGGTAAAGCCTATGGTTCTGCACATATGATGAACAGCGGCATAGGCTCAGCAGCGTATCAGTGTGGTGATTTAAAATTAGGTGCCATTGCGGCAGTAAACTGCATGGGTGATGTATTTGATGAACATGGCAATATTATTGCCGGATGTCTTGATTATGAAACCAATCGGTTTATGAGTGCTGAAGAAGCATTTTACATGCGTCAGGCTTCCTTACAGAAACATACCAATACAACCATTGGAGCCATTATCACCAATGCTTCCTTTGATAAAACCCATTTAACCAAAATAGCAGGCATGGCACATGATGGTATGGCAAGAGCCATATCTCCTGTTCATACCATGTTTGATGGAGATTCCATCTATGCCTTAAGCAAGGGTAATGTTGTTTCTGATGTCAATACCGTTGGCATATTAGCAGCTTATGCATTCTCTGAAGCAGTCAGAAATGCTGTAAAGCATACATGTTCTGCCTATGGCTTGAAATGTTATGCTGATGTCATCAGATCACGTTGACGTACAACACCTTCACAATGGCAGTATCCTCAATTCTGAGAATATATACTGCCGCCTGTCTTCCTTTTTCATTCATATCAATCTCAGGAAGCGTCAGTGTTCCTTTTCCATCTGAATACGATATGACATAAGACATCGGATCGAAATGAGATCCCTGCAGAAGATCAATCTCTTCTGCACTTAACATCAGATATGGTCTTGTTATAACCGGTTTATGCATAAAACATACAATAATCAGGATAAAGCACAGAACTCCAAGTAACAGATCCCTTATAACATCCTTATTCCAGATGTTTCTTTTCACCACAGGGACATCCGGATCTGATTCCGGTATATCAATGACATATGCCGGTTTTTTATATTCTTCTCTTCCCTCCATGAGCATCTTCATATGATGCATATGCTTATAGTTTCTGACTGCGGTCATTTCCAGTGAATTCTCTGAATATGTTTCACCTGTTTTCTTTTTAAACATAAGATTCCTCCTGTTTAAGTATTACCAGCGAAACAGTAAATCCCACAAAAAAAGAACGATATGATTACATACCGTTCTTCATTACTCAGTCAGCACTGACGTAAGCACCATCTTTAATGATGACTGCCTTTGGTGTCTTGGAAACTTCACCATTCTTATTCCAGGTAACATTTGTACCGGTAATACCATTGAATGTCATGGAAGTAAACTGTGATATCAGAGCACTTGTAATGTCATCTGTACTGCTGGATGGTGTAACATCACTGTTTTCCAGAGCCTGATCAATTGCATATACTGCATCATAAGCATCAGCCGCAAACTGATTCGGAACATCGCCTGTCTTTTCTTTATATGCCTTAACGAAGTTCTGTGTCTTTTCATCCTTGGCATCCGCAGAGAATGGTGTCAGCATATACAGTCCTTCTGCATACTTTGTATCAAAGTTATCTAATGTCAGGATGCCATCCATACCATCACATCCGAAGAATACAGGCTTATAGCCTTCCTTATCAGCTTCAATCAGAATCTGGGAAGCAGGCTGATAATAGATTGGCATAAAGACAAGATCAGCACCTTCATCTGCACACTTCTTAACCTGTACAGAGTAATCGGCGGCACCATCTGTGAATGTTTCAATAGCGACAATATTCAGATTCTTCTTCTTTGCCTCATCAATAAACTTGTTGTACACACCTGTAGAGTAGTTATCATCGTTTCTGTAGATAATACCGATCTTGGAGCCAAGCTGATGCTCGGAAAGATAATCCGCTGCGGCTGTACCAATGTTAGGATCAGAGAAGCACATCTGGAATACATTACCATAAGGCTCGGAAGCGTTATCCGGATCTGCAAAAGTAACAGCTGGTGTAGATCCTGATGGTGTGATCGCAAAGATATTAGCATCTTTGTACAAAGGTGCCACAACCTGGGCAGGACCTGATGTCGTTGTTAATAAGGATACCTGCATACCCCAGTCAAGCAGATTATTGAATGCTGCACTGGCAGAATCACCAGTAGACTGGTCATCTTCAAAGTCCAGTTCAAACTTTACTTTTCCATCTTTCTTGTTAATCTCATCTACCGCAATCTCAGCGGCATTCTTGACAGCAGTACCATACTCTGCCGCATTTCCACTTAATGGTCCTGAACCACCCAGTTTAAATGCGTCTGCGTCTTTATCAGAAGATGATGAAGAACATCCGGCCAGACTAAAAGTCAGGCCTGCGGCTAAAGTAACATTGACTATACTTTTAAAATTCATAATTCCTCCAAACAAAAGCTATTCTATGCACATTCTTTCCGGTTGTAAATAAAAAACTCCGGAAGGAATAACCAACCGGAGTCTTTTGTACAGTATTCTGACAGATTCTCAACGTTTGGAGAACTGTGGTGCGCGTCTTGCACCCTTTAAACCGTACTTCTTTCTTTCCTTCATACGTGAATCACGTGTGAGGTAGCCTGCCTTCTTTAATACAGGTCTGTAGTCTGCGCTAGCCTCAAGCAGAGCACGGGCAATACCATGACGCATTGCACCAGCCTGTCCGGCATAACCGCCGCCATAAACATTAATCTTAATGTCAAAGGCATCCTTTGTTTCTGTTAAAACAAGTGGAGAATTCACTTCCATACGCAGTGTTGCCTGTGGCAGATATTCATCCAGTGTCTTTCCATTAACAGTAATGTTACCTGTACCCGGAGTCATATAGACACGGGCAACAGAGTTCTTTCTGCGACCTGTTCCGTTATAGGAAACTGTCTTCTTCTTTGTTGGCATTTGTCTCTATATCCTCCTTACTTTACCTTCAGCTCAACTGGCTTCTGAGCTGCATGTGGGTGATCTGGTCCTTCATAAACAAATAAATGCTTACGCTGAACATCACCGAGCTTTGTATGTGGAAGCATTCCCTTGATAGCCTTCTCAACCCACTCTACTGTATACTGCTCACGCATCACCTTAGTAGATCTGACACGGGCTCCACCCGGCCACATGGAATGAGAGAAGTAATCCTTCTTATGATCCTGGTCACCGGTAATCTTTACCTTGTCAGCATTCACTACGATAACATAGTCACCGCAGTCAACATTAGGCGTATAAGTTGGCTTGTTCTTGCCTCTTAATACAGAAGCAACCTTTGTTGCAAGACGTCCGAGCGTGCAGTCTGTTGCATCTACAACATACCACGTACGAACAACTTCAGCAGGCTTTAACATCGTTGTCTGACGCATTTTTGTATCTCCTTTTCAATATGTAGTTTCCGGGGCTACATTTGGCATGGAGTGCCGGATATAATAATAGACCCGAGGGTGCTGACAGTCAAACTGTTTTTGCTTAATTCTGCAGAAAATTGCTGTTCAGAAAACGTACATAGCCACTTTCCACATCCCGTTTCTTCAACTCTTCTGATAAAGACTCCGCTATCTCATTGACATAGATTTCATCAGCCAGATGATACAGCCATAAATCTGCTGTTTTCTGATGTATCTTAAGATATCCGATGATTTCCTGACTGTTTCTCATCGCAAAAGCATAATAACGGGGATCCTGTTTTTCTCTGACGCCTGTTTCTATTTCTTCCAAAGTCTTCCCTTCAGGTAAAACATCCCCATATAGATATTCTCTTACCTGTACATGACTGCTTAAGGCAAGCAATTCGAAGTAATTCACTTCTTCTAAGGTCAATCCACATGCCGGAGCATTGTTACGGGGAATCATCCGGTCTTTACTTTCCAGCATCTCTTTAACATGTTCTACCGGCATCTTATGCTTTCCCACGTTGATTAAGGCACCGGTCATGAATCTCACCATATAGCGTAAGAAACCCTTGCCGGTAAAAGTAATGGAAATGAGGTTGCCTTCTCTTTTCAACTGTACATCATAGATGGTTCTTACCTGATCGGGATATTCCATCAATGATGATGAATTAAATGCTGTAAAATCATGGGTTCCCTTAAAGTACTCTGCCGCCTCTGCCATAGCTTTATCATCCAGCTTCACCGGGCATTGACATACCGTATCTTTTGTAAAGACATCATAGGGACCATCATTGATCCGGTATGTATATTTCTTATAGCGGACATTATAGCGGGCATGAAACAAAGGAGATACCTCTGTACAATCCATGATATGGATATCCTTTGGTAACATCCCATTCAAGGCTCCCATCCACTTTCTTGCATTCATGCGTTCCATATCGGAATCAAACATGAATACCTGTGCTCTTGCATTTACACCACTGTCCGTTCTGCCGCTGGCTGTAATGTTGATCTTTTCCCCGGATATCTGAAAGAGAATATCCTCGATCTTTTCCTGAATGGATGTTCCCTTGGTCTGGGATTGCCATCCTTCATATCCTGCCCCTGTATAGGCCACAACACACTTATATCTCATATCAGGCAAAATAAGACAGATATACCATCAATGCAAGCAATGCGGCAGAACCCAAAAGCAGAATGGCATCTCTGGCATGCATCTTCAATACCTTGTAGCGTGTTCTTGGCTCACCCGGCATATAGCCTCTGGCTTCCATGGCGTTTGCCAGATCTTCTGCTCTTTGGAAAGCAGAGACAAACAATGGAACAATCAGAGACAGAATAGCCATGATTCTTTCACTGAGCTTTCCTTCCTTCATGTCAACACCACGGGATTCCTGGGCCTTCATGATACGCTCTGTTTCATCGATTAAATCCGGAATAAACCGTAAGGCAATACTGATTAACATTGCGATTTCATGTGCCGGTACATGAATCTTGACAAGCGGGGATAAGAGATCCTCTATGCCAAGGGTCATATCCAGAGGTTTGGTTGTTGCAGTAAGGCAGGTTGTGATCATGATCATTAATAACAGTCTGACTGCGACATAGAGAGTCTGGGTTACCGCATCACTGTATAAGCTCCATCCACCGATTGTAAACAAAGGTGTCCCTGTCTTTACAACGAGTACATTGATAATCAATAAGAAGACAAGCATATACAGCATTGGTTTCATGGACTTCCAGATAAACTCCCATGATAAACCAGCTAGTAATATAACCACTGAAACGACCGCAAAGATAATGGCATAGCCAATCCAGCCAGCCGGGAAGAATATGGCAACTAATACAATTAACATTGCGATAATCTTGGCTCTTGGATCCATCTTATGGATCACCGTATCCAGCGGCATGTATCTTCCTAATGTAAAATCAGCCATGGTGCTTCACCTCTGCAGCGATATAATCCGTAAGACTGTCTATATCCTGAATATCATCAGGAATATGCCATCCCTTCTGATTCAGCATTTCCTTCATTCTGATTAATGCAGGCGGAAGAATATCCAGTTCTCTGCATCTTTCAGGATCCTTAAAGAACTCCTTGGCGTCCATTGCCATGGCAACTTTGCCATGAGAAAGCACAACCACATCATCACAATAGGTAAATACATTCTCCATATCATGCGTTACCATCAGAACCGTCTTGCCATGTTTCTTATTCAAATCTGAAAACAAAGACATCATCAGGGCAGTTCCTTCCGGATCCAGACCAGCAGTAGGTTCATCCAGTACCAGTATTTCCGGATCCATTGCTAATATTCCCGCAATGGCTACTCTTCTTTTCTGACCACCGGATAATTCCAGCGGGCTCTTTTCATAGTTTTCTTCCGGCAAGCCTACTAACTTCAATGCCTCGAGTGCCTTCTTCTTTGCGTCACCTTCAGAACAGCCGAAGTTCTTTGGCCCGAACATGACATCTTTTAAAACAGTTTCTTCAAATAACTGATATTCCGGAAACTGAAAGACAAGACCTACTCTGCCTCTTAATGACTTCAGCTTCTTGGGCTTCTCATCACTCTTAATCACTCTGTCTAATACATAGACATTACCTTTATCCGGTAATAATAAAGCATTTAAATGCTGCACAAGGGTAGACTTGCCAGAACCTGTCTGACCGATGACAGCGGTCATCTTTCCTTCCCTGATTTCAAGATTGATATCCTTTAAAGCCTCATACTCATAGGGAGTACCGGTGCTGTATGTATGACTTACATGTTCGAATCTAATCGGCATAGTTCTTCCACCAGTCCTTCCATCGTAATATGGTTCTTTGTATGAACGCCTCTTTCAGCAAGCTTCTTACCAAGTTTCATGGAAAAAGGAATATCCAGACGGATATCAAACAGTTTCTGAGGATCCGCAAAGAATTCTTCCGGTGTCCCCTGCATAGCCAGATGCCCGTCATCCAGAGCTAATACATAGTCACCTGAGGCAACTTCTTCGATATCATGGGTAATGGACAGAATTGTAAGATTTGTCTTGCGATGCAGATCCATGATCACCTTCTTGATTTCATCCTTGCCCTTAGGATCGAGCATGGAAGTAGCCTCATCAAATATGATGATCTCCGGTTTCATTGCCAGAATTCCGGCAATTGCCACCCGCTGTTTCTGTCCACCTGATAAATGCGAAGGTTCCTGATCCAGATATGCACTCATATGAACCTTCCCGGCATTCTCATTAATAATCGCATCCATGTCCTCCTGCGGTACGCAATGATTTTCTAATCCAAAAGCAATATCATCTCTTACTGTTGAGCCGATGAACTGGTTATCCGGATTCTGAAAGACAATGCCGATTTTCTCACGTATCTGATTCAGGTGTTCCATATCCAGGTTCATGCCGTCAATCGTAATAGATCCTGATTTCTTTTCCAGCAATCCTGCAATCAGCTTTGCTATCGTAGACTTGCCTGATCCGTTATGACCGACAATAGTTGTATAACTTCCTTTTTCAACAGAAAAAGAGACGTTATCGATCGTCTTATCTTTCTCATCATATGCGAAACACAGATTCTTTACTTCGATAATCGCCATTTTCTTCCTCTTATATAATTAATAAAACGTATTAAT
>CAZHUX010000058.1:0-11354 GCA_964535445.1 uncultured Galactobacillus sp.
GAAAGGGTTGCATCCGGAAGCACCGGAATCAGACGATCCTGCTCATAAATGGATTCAAAGCGAACAATGTACCACTGTCCGTTAATCTTTTCGGTAGAGAATAAAAGCTGCGTATCTGTGGACAATTCACATTCCACACCTTTTACGGTTCTTCTGTTTTCAATAGTTGCATTCATCACTGTAACAGCACGGTCTCCATTGATCCATGTCAATGAATTATGAATGGTATGCGGTGCATAATAAGGACTCTTCTGAGATGCTGTTACAAAGCCATCGCCGCTTCCCTGATACCAGGAAATATTGACAAAGGAATCCTTTGCATAACATTTGCGCATCTCATCCCACAGAGAATTATCTCTGCAGAATCTTTCAAAGTTAATCAGTTCAAGAATATCTGCCTTCTCATTTCTTTCTTTTTCAGTGTTTACTGTTGGTCTTGTTAAAAATTCGCTCATAAAATAACCTCCTTATTTTTGATTCCTGTATATTCACAGCTCTTCTCCCACAGTTCTCTGCGATTTGCGACGCTGTAGGAAAGATCTGAAGAATCAGCCGGATAAATGCTGCGGTCATAATACTGACCAGATTGGCTGACAAGTTCTGGTTCCGTTACCAGTTGTGCATAAGCTGACGATGACTTTCCCAGATCTCCATACCGTTTTGGCATCATATATCTGACAAATTCCAGTGAAGCCCTGCTTACCGGGGTAAAATTTGTCTGCATCAGGCCCGGATTAAAAGCATTAGCTCGAATGCGGCTGCCGCTTTCAGAAAGCTTTTCAGCCAGTTCATAAATGAAGTAAAGATTACACAGCTTGGAATAAGAGTATCTTTCTCTGCTTTTAGCAAAGGAAGGATTTGGATAAGCCAGGAAATCCGTACCTCTCCATATCATGTTTCCCGATGGGGAATCATGCATGTCACTGCTTGTCGCAAAAATCAGTCCCTGTGGATCCATTAGCGGAAGGAGAAGATTCGTTAACAGAAAATGTCCCAGATGATTTGTTTCAAAAACAACATCGAATCCATCATCTGTAATACCTGTATGAGAACCACTGATACCTGCATTACACAGTAATGCATATACATTCCCATAGCCCTTTTCCTTATAGTCCTGTACAAACTTGCGGACAGAAGACAATGAAGAAGTATCCAGGGTCATTACTTCAATGTTCGTATTTCCACTTACAGCAGTTATTTCTTTTTTTGCCTGCATACTCTTCTGCTCGTTTCTGCAGGCAATGATCACCCGGTAATCATCGGATCTAGCAGCAACTTTTTTCGCTGTTTCAAAACCCAGTCCTGAATTACCACCGGTTATAATGACATTTTTCATATATCTACGCACCTCTTTTCAGCGGTATTGTTCTTTTTTAAGTCTCTACCTTAAGATCTGTTTCAGAAAATGATATACAAGTTCAGAAATACTTGTTTTCTGATAATGAATGCCAGCTTCTTCCATAGCCCGAATCTGCTTATCGATCGGATATACATTTGGATAAATGCCATAAAGGAATGTGAAGAATGCATAACTAATTTCATGTATTCTTTCCGCACTCAGTTCCGGTATGAACTTTTTCAAAGAGAGCTGTATAACATCAATCGACCTGTGAAATACCTTTTTGTATTCCACCAGATTCTCATCACGACTGTTAATCTCAATTTCATACAGATTCATAGCCGAAATCTTCAGCATCATTTTCCGTTTTTCCAATGTGTCTGCAATTTCATGAGCCAATTCATCACTCGTTAAATGATCATTGCGGCTGATGATCTGCTGGATATCATCTGCCCACTTTTCATGTTCACGGATAAGAAGTGCTAAGAAGATCTCTTCTTTCGTTTCAAAATAGTTATAGATTGAAGGACGGGAAATAGAAACAATCTGACTGATATCCTTGATCGTAATATCGTGAAATCCCTTGGTCTGATACAACTGTTCACAGGCATCTATAATTTCATTTTTTCTTTTTTCCGTCAGTCTTTCTGATCCTCGTGACATTCTTACACTCCTTTCATCTGATAACTGTCATCATATCTGACACAGTGTCAGTAATATAGCATTACGCTGACACCGTGTCAACAATATGTATTCTGATTTGTCTTTCAAAATTCATAGAACATATAAAAAGATCTCCATCATTCTCAATAATGAGAAAACCGGAGATCTACAGTAAAATTTATTCAGTTTTTTTCTGATTATCAGAAAAGCATTTCTTCAAAACTTACGTTTTCCTATGATATTTGGCTCCATGAATTCAGAATTTATTTTTCTTCTATTCTCAGACTCATAATGCTTGCAAATATACATAGAATGACATCCAGGAACCATAAAATAATATATCCGCCTGTTGCTTCCCTGATGATTCCTCCCAGCCATGCACTCAGAAAAGCTCCGATCTGGTGTCCAAAGAAAAGCACACCTATTAACGTTGCCACTTCACCAATACTGAAGTTTTCATTAACAAGTCCTGATGTCGGAGAAACCGTTGCATCCCCTGTCATACCTAATCCAATTGAAAATAGTATTGCTGTAAACATATTCTTTGGCATTGCAAAAATGTAGAGCAGCACCCACACTGCTCTGAATCCATAATAAAATCCAAGCAGCTTTCCCTTATGCAGTTTTGAACTGAGAAATCCTGATAACAATGCACCGATAATCGTTGCAACTTCATACACGGAAAAAGCCCAGCTTGCCATATTCTCATTGAGACCAAATAACACAAACTGAGAAAAGAGATGTGATTCAATGATCACCATATGAAACCCACACGTTGAAAAACCTGCAATTAATAAACGATATGTCCTGTTTGACAATGCTTTATCAAAAAGCTTCTTTAGAGGAATTTTTTCTGCAGAAGACTTTACCTCAGAAGTTTCAGAGTTCTTTTTTTCTTCATTGTCATGACTTGTTACTACAAAAGTCACTGGAATCAAAGCTGCAATAATCAGAACAAGAAGCGTCAGTGTTGCATTCAGGCTGTACTTTTCGGTTAGTGTCTGCATCAATGGTGACAGTATGAATCCTGTCATTCCGGCTGCCGCATTCAGCATACCTGAAATGATCATGGCATTTTCAGATCCGACAAACCGTATTGCCGAAGAAAGTACGATTCCAAAAGCAATCGCTCCTGCCCCCAGGCCAAACAATATGCCTAGTGAGATAAATAGCATCACAAAATTAACAGATACCATCATTCCAAGCATGCTTAAGCCAAGCAGGAGTATGCCGATAAGAAGCACAAAACGATTGCTTTTTCTAGAAGCTATTATCCCGAAAAAAGGTTGTGACATGCCAAAGAAAAGCTGCATGAAGGCAATGCATACACTCACCTTGTCATAGGACAGTCCACAGTGTGCAGCCAATGGATTCAGCAGGATTCCGATATTACTGCGGATTCCCGCTCCGAGTCCATAAAGAACGCATGCAATCATTCCAAAAGCAATCACTGTTGATATTTTCATTTTTCTATCAGACTGCATCTTATAATCTCCCCAATAAATCCATATTCATTGATCACTCTATCATATAGGAACAAATCAAAAAGTAACATCACTTGTAAAAAATATATTCAGAAAACACCACCATTAAAAAGGAAAAGAGGCACTATCGATTCTGCAGTATGTATATGATGAGATTGAAAAGAAATTTTCATTGTAATATGTGCATAATTGTAAGAAATCACAATTTTCCCTGTGCATGTTTCACAACATAATCCATCTGGCCAGCACCCCATGTATGAATTTCCTGCAGAATCGGAATCAATGTTTTTCCTCTTTCTGATAATGAATACTCAACATGCGGAGGATCGTATCATAATTTTTTCTTATAACAAGATGACTTCTTTCCAGCTCCCGTAAAAATTGTGTCAGCATGATATTGGTAATCAAAGGAATATCCCGTTTCAGCTCATTATAACGGCGTGGATCTTCTTGAGACAGACGCCAGAGAATCGACATCTTCCATCTCTGTCCGAGAATAGACATGGTATAAAGAACAGGACAGACCTCTTCCGGTTTCTTTTCTCCTGTTTCCAACATGTTTGTAAAATCTTCTGCTTTCATAACGCTCCTCATTTAAGGCAAAAAACTGCGTACTATTCTTTTTTTGTCTGTTTCAATATAACTAAAACAAACGGAGGAGATTGAATCATGAAAGCATTATTGCCCGCGTAAGAACTTCAACACAGCACAGATGCTGAAGAAATCCATGAAAGGGGCACAGAATGCCGGTGCAGAAACAGAACTGATTAATCTGTATAATTATGAATTTACAGGGTGCCGTTCCTGCTTTGCCTGCAAAATAAAAACAGTAAAACGAATGGCGTATGTGCTGTCCGGGACGCTATCCGTCCTGTTTTGGAAAAAGCTGCTGACGCAGACATTATTATCATTGACAGTCCTGTCTATTTTGGTTATCCAGCTGATCAGGTCCGCAGTCTGGTAGAACGTCTTCTGTTTCCACTGGATACCTTTATGGATGATGAGAACGGAAAAAGAGTGAAAGAATCTCATAAGCCAGTAAAGACAGCCATGATCTATACAGAATTGTCCGGAAGAACAGCGTCGTGAACACAGATAAAAGCAGTTTCCGATCGATCTTCAGCATGCTTATGAATTAGGTGAACGCCTGGTATCCAAAGCAAAAGAAGCCAAAGTACAATAAATACCAAAAGAGCAGTGCTGCTGAATGCTGTTCTGTATACATAAGGACGATCCGTCCATCTGGTTATGATGGGCGGATTATTTTTCAATTTAGTAAGTCCTTATTTCTTCAATGCATTTGTAAGAACTGTCTGCTTCTCTTTGTCTGTTCTAACCAGTTTCATACATTTTTTATTGTTCTCAGCTTCATTATATAAAGTATGTCAGATCTGATTTTTCAGCACTTCCCAGCATCGTTGCTACGCCGCCAAGTTCTACGCCATCAATTAATTCTTCCTTCTGAATACCCATGATGTCCATAGACATCTGGCATGCCACAAGGCGAACACCATGGTTTACGGCATCTTTCATCAGATCTTCCACAGATTCAATGCCATCCTGTTTCATTACTGTACGGATCATCTTTGCGCCAAGACCACCGAAATTCATACGCGAAAGTCCAAGCTTCTTCGTACCTCTTGGCATCATGAAGCCAAACACTTTTCCGATCAGATTCTTCTTTACCTTCACTTTTTCCGGTTTTCTCAATACATTGAGTCCCCAGAAGGTAAAGAACATAGTTACCTGTCTGCCCATCGCTGCGGCACCATTTGCCATGATAAAGGCCGCAATAGTCTTATCCAGGTCTCCCGAAAACACTACAAATGTTTTTTCATGTTCAGATTCAGAAGTTTTTTCCTCTTTCTGCTCCACCGTGTGTTTTTCAATCTCTGCTGTAATCAGACCATTTTCAACCTTCTCATCAATCAGAATATTTCCGGTTCTTTCTGTCCATACTTTAATATCCGACGCAAAGGCATCTTCGGTCGCTTCCACAAACACACGATCTCCTTCATTCAGATTCCGTACCGTATCAGCAACTTTCACAATCGGTCCCGGGCATTTCAATCCCTTTGCATCGATATAAACAGGCTTTTTCTCAGACTGTGCCGGTTTCTTTGAAGCCAGAACCTTCTCATCTGCTTTTTCAAATAATGCATACTTATCCGGATTGTTTTCCTTTAACCATTTCCGGTATTCCTGAACACCGCCTTTCAGGCTGTATGCTTCATATCCTCTGTCTTCCAGAATTTCAGCAATCTGAACACTCCATTCGCCGCTTCTGCACACAACATATACAGGCTTATCCTTTGGAACCAGATCAATTCCTTCCCCGGTCGCACTGAAAGGAAGATTCAAAGCACCTGGAATTCCGAATACCAGAGTTTCATCCTTTTCTCTTAAATCAAGAACCGTCACTTTTTCCAGATCCAGCGCATCAAACTCTTCTGCTGTAATTTCTTTAACACTCATGATTGTCTTACCTCCTGAATTATCTTCAGTTCCTCTTTCTGTACTTTGCCGTCTTGCATCCGGAACGAATGCAGAACAGGTTCTGAATCCGCTAATGAAAGAATCAGATAGGATCTGCTTTCATCTCTTGCAAGACGTATATCTTCATCCGACATACGGGAAGGTGTTGCGGGATGACTGTGCCACACAGCAATTACATCCTGTCCCTTCTCTCTTGCTTGTTTTAGAACTTTCAACTGATCCTCTGGGGATATCGTAAAATGCTCTGCACTATGATCACTGTTTTCCAGCAGATATACTTCATCAGCTGTGCTGATCTGATTCTTTCTGACTCCTGTAATCAGTCCGCATGCCTCTTCCGGCAGATTCTTTCTTGCATAGTCCAGAATCTTCTCATAGTCTTTCTGTTTCAGTTCAAACATGACTGCTCCTTCCATGATCCGCCAGATCACAGGCCGGCTGTTCATAATCAACCGGTTTCAGTATCGTCGGATGGTCACCGCATACCGGGCAGTCCGGTACATGATCCGGAAGCTGAATCGTATGAAAGTTCATGGTCAGAGCATCATAGGTCAGTAGTTTTCCCGTCAACAGTTCACCGATGCCAAGGATGTATTTGATCGCTTCCATAGCCTGAAGAGAACCGATCACGCCTGCTAATGCTCCGATTACTCCAGCCTCCGAGCAGGAAGGAATTGCACCTTTTGGAGGCATATTACGGAACACACATCTGTAACAAGGTCCCTTACCCGGCACATATGTCATGGTCTGACCGGTGAAACGGATAATCCCGGCATGACTGAATGGTTTCTTGCCGATCACGCAGGCATCATTAATCAGAAACTTGGATGGGAAATTATCAGTTCCATCAATGATGAAATCATAATCTTTGATAAGATCCAGAACATTATCAGCCTGTACATACTGACGATAAACATTGACATGAACATCCGGATTCAGTGCATGAATCTTTTCCGCAGCACTTTCTGCTTTGGATTTCCCGACATCAGCCGTCGTATGAATGATCTGTCTCTGCAGATTGGAAAGATCAACCGTATCCGCATCCGCAATACCGATAGTCCCTACACCGGCAGCTGCCAGATATAACAATGCAGGTGCGCCAAGACCACCTGCGCCGATCACCAGCACTTTGCCTTCCAGCAGCTTCTTCTGACCGGAAACACCGACACCCTGCAGAATCAGATGTCTGCTGTACCGTTCAATCTGTTCCGTTGTTAATGAACTCATTTTCCACCACCCATATAATACAGGAACTCTACCTCGTCCCCGTCTTTCAATACATAAGAATCATATTCATTGCTTTTCGGAAACTTTGTATTCACTGAAACAGTTACATAATCCGGATACTTTACGTCTTCTTCCTGAATCAGTTCTGCAATAGTAATACCATCCTTTACTTCTTTACTTTTGCCACTGATGATTAATTTCATGACCTGATCTCCTTCTCTTTCAGATATATATAAAGATTATAGATTTCACTACAGTCATAAGTTCATATGGCATTCAGATAGCCGGTAATAGATTTTACCTATTACCGGTCATAAAAAATGTCTGTTATTCAGAAACAGATATTTAACCTGTGTCCGTCAACTGATAAGTAAGGATACAATCCCATAATGGTTTTTGTTATCGGATGGTTTTAAATCAATGTGACCTGAATGTGCATTGTTTATTATGCAATTTTTAATGTTGTGAATGTCTGATATGCAAAAAAGGTTAGGATCATGGTATTTTCCTGACAGCCTGATTTATGATTACACTGGTGTGCTTTGAACAAATGTTGACTCCATAAGAAAACAATGTTATATGAAAATCCAAAAGTGCAGCATGGAGGTTTTAAAAAATGAGCGAAGACAGTAATATTCAAAAACATTCCGACATGAGTGAGCAGAATTTTCATTCGGAAGAGAATGCCCTGAAATTTGTGCAGCAGGAAAAGGAGCGTGGCAGCAGAATTGTCCATGTCAGTATCATCGGCATTATCACAAATGTACTGTTAGCAGCGTTCAAGGCTGTAGTCGGTGTTACAAGTGGGTCTATTGCCATTATCATGGATGCGGTCAATAACCTCTCCGATGCCACCAGCTCGCTGATTACAATTGCTGGCACCAAACTGGCTGCCCGCAGACCAACCAAAAAGCATCCATTTGGCAATGGACGGATGGAGTATCTGAGTGCTCTGGTAATTGCATTGATCGTTCTCTATGCAGGCATCACATCCTTTGTGGAATCGGTAAAAAAGATCATTCATCCAACCAGACCGGAATATACAATAGTTTCCTTAGTGATCATTGCGGTTGCTGTGCTGGTGAAGATTTTCCTTGGCCTTTACACAAAGAAGAGCGGAGAACATCTGCATTCTGATTCCCTGATCAATTCCGGAAGTGATGCTCAGTTTGATGCTGTAATTTCCGCATCCACCCTAGTCGCAGCCGTCATTTTCCTTCTCACTGGTGTTTCACTTGAATCATGGCTTGGTGCTGCTATTGCCATTGTCATTATGAAATCTGGTATGGAAATGCTTGGCAGTGCCATCTCACAGCTTCTTGGTCAGGGAGCCAGTGTACAACTGATTCAGCAGATCAAAAGTTATGTAAAAGAAATTGATGGTGTGGAAGGTGCTTATGATCTTGTACTGAATGATTTCGGACCGGACGCATATAACGGTTCCATTCATGTATCGGTGAAGGATACAATGTCCATCAATGATTTTGATGAACTTTCCAGGATTATCACAAGGAGCGTATATCATCAGTTTCATGTCATTCTGACTGCGGTCGGTGTCTATGCAATTGATACGAAAGATCCAGAAGTCATTGCCATCCGAAACCAGGTAGAAAAGATTGTTACGGCAGATCCTTATGCGCTTTCGATACATGGCTTTCACGTAAACTTGAAAGAGAAGACTATGCGTTTTGATGTGGTCATCCGCTTTTCAGCGCCGGATGAAGAGCATTATAAAATCATCTCATCCGTGCGGAAAGCATTCCCGGATTATCAGGTGGAATCAGCACTTGATCGTGATCTTTCCGGAATCTGAGATGACAAACGTATTCACCAGGTTTTATCAACCGTCATAATTTTGAAGTCCTTTGTGAAGTTTTTTTGATGCCATGATCACCATTGTGCCGTTACAGTATCGCTCACTTGCCCCCATGATCGGAAAAAGACCCCGTCTTTCTCTTTGATGAGAAAAGCAGAAGTCTCTTTAATCTCTTGTTAAAAGGGTAATATCTTCTACATGCTTTGAAATCTCTTAAATGCTCATTTCAGACAATTTGCTAGTATGTGGAAACATATCTATAAACCGGAATTTGTTTTACGCGTCCCATTCATAGGCAAGTTTAGGTCCGCCATCAAAATGAATGAGTCCGCAATAGATGAATCCTTCGCGGTTCAGGATATGCTGCATGACTTTGTTTTCTTTCTGTGTATCAACACGGATCGCTTTCACTCCATTCTGAAGACAGTAATCCTTAATCAGCTGGAAACCTGTCCTGGATAGGCCGCTGCCTCTTGCGGCCACACTGAATGCCATCCTGTGAACAACAGCATAAGGGCGGTCTGTAGCCCAATGTCCTTCTATTTTGTGATACGCCGGTTCATCCCCGATCATAATGCAGCAATAGCCGATAGTCTTCCTGTCTTCCGTGAAGGCATACCCGATTCCTTTCTCTATATCATCAAGAATGGTCTGCAGAGTCGGATAGTCTGGATGCCATTGTTCAAATCCCATAGACTTGTGGTAAGCTCTTGCATCTTCAATGCACTGATAATATTCTTTTGCCTTTTCTTTTTCGGCTTTGACGAGTTCCATTGCCATTTCTCCTGTAAATTCAAATTTGCATAATCATTCTATCATGGCATATCAAAAGGCCGTAAGCTTTCAGCTAACGATCCGTCAAATATTTATTTCAGTTTTCATCCCGGCTTTCATTGTAAAGATCAGTTATCCAAAAATACCTCAATCTTATCAACAAAGTCCCGTACCAGCTGATCATCATATCCCAGAGCAGCCTCTGAATCCGTTCAACCAGGTTGTTAAATTCATCATTGTCATTTACCTTCTTAACAACCTTTTGCTGAAGAGCTGCCAGCTAATCATTGATTTGTTTGAGTTCCTTGTCATTACCATCACTGATTTCGGTAAGAATATCATTCTGAAGTTTCTCATATTCTTTACCCGGATTGCAGATGGTTTGTCTGATGGCCTTCACAACTGCATTCTGAATTACTTTTTCACGAAGAATCGGTCCTTCATAGGTTTTTAATCCTTTGGTTATTCCTGTTCTGCATTTCCACCTGTAAAGCAGTTGACCATGGTAAAGGAAAATGCCCTCAGCCTTCAGCACCGCTGCACATACACACAGAAAGCAGGTCACAATCCTGACTGCAAATTTCCAGCCGAAAGAAGAAAGCAGCAATACGCTCTCACTTCAAATAGAGTGCCAGGCGGAAGCACACGTTCGGATGATGATTATTTCCCGGCAGAGGATCTCTGAGTGCCGCAGGATACCTGTTTCCGGGACATGAGCCTCCCATCAGATTGTATCCGCCGCCTCGCATGACATAGTTTGAGCCGCAGCGTTCCTGCGTCCATTCCCAATTGTTGCCTGCGAGGTCGTAGATATTGTTTGCTTTTGCCTCTTCCCAGGCACCCGTATAGCTGCCATCTGCGCCTTTTGAAAAGGTATCGTTGGAGTAATTGCCCCAGCTTGTGCTGTCCGTCTTGATATCACTGATAGGCTTATCTCCGGAATCGACCAGCCATTGCAGCGTGGTATCCCAGTTGATGCCCCAGGGAAAAAAGCCCTGTACAGTGTCATTGTCCGCATACAGATTTTCACAGACCTTTGTTGTGTCCTGCGGTGAAAACTGCACCCAGATCTGACCGGGTTCATCTTCTGTTACACGCTTACTGGCGGGAAGACCATCAGCTCCTTTGCTTGCCTCATACCTCCCTATGTAAAAGCCACCGTATTTCTTTACGCCCTCGACCATATCCTGATAGCTTTCAAGCTCGGTTTCGTCGTGATAATCAGAAATAGAACCGCCTGAAAAGTAGCTGCCAAATTCACGCACCTCAAGAACCGTGACAGTAGTCGGCACCCACACAAACTCACTGCCATCCGGTCCGATAACAACCAGTCCCCTGCTTATTGTCTGTTCACCCTCTTGATCCGACACTCTGAACTCTGCCGGGACATAGGCCGTGTCACCGTTTCCATCTGTAAATCTGCTGATTGCCTCTGTCACCTGGCCGGGAATCGCTTCCGGCATATCGTCAGATAAAGCAGTAACATCGATGTCGTTTGACGTCTCATTCGTGCTCTTTTTTCCCTGTTCCTGATCATTTTCAGCATGAGATATTT
>CAZHUX010000059.1:0-10749 GCA_964535445.1 uncultured Galactobacillus sp.
TAAGGCAACTGGCTCTGAACCAGTCATTCGGGAGTTCGAATCTCTCTATCCCAGCCTTTTTTATTGCAGAACTCTTCATCCTTTTTACGGGATGATTTTTTCTTTACGCCATGTCACAACTGGTATTCCACTCTGCTTACAGGTTTTAACGATGTTATACCAGTATCTTCTTTTCACTTCCGCTATTGAAACAACTTCTGCCATCTGATCCTCCAGTTAAGGCTTTAAAAGACCCAATCTGATTATTACAGATGTTTGGATTTTTTCACGGTACGGATTATTGATCGTTTACTATTGAAGCATACTTATCTTATGTAGTAACACGTAAAAAGCGTTCTGCTTTAGTAAACAAAACGCTTTGACTCAAGAATGAATATTATTTTCTATTCTTCCACTTCCAGTTGGCTACTTCTGGAAGATCCTGACCATATTCATGAATGTACTGTTTGTGCTCGACAAGCTTGTCTTCCATCTTCTGGAACAGATGTGCTGTCTTATTGCCATACTGCGGTACTCTCATTAATACATCTTCGACCAGATGGAAACGGTCTATATCATTCTGTACTCTCATGTCAAATGGAGTTGTAATCGTTCCTTCTTCCTTGTATCCACGAACATGCAGATGATGATTATGTCTTCTATAAGTTAATTCATGAATTAATGTCGGATACCCATGGAAGGCAAAGATAATCGGCTTATCCTTTGTAAAGATCATGTCATATTCTGCATCAGTCAGGCCATGCGGATGTTCCTGCTTTGGCTGTAATTTAAAGAGATCTACGACATTGACAACTCTGATCTTTAATTCCGGCATTTCTTCATTGAGTATCGATACAGCGGCTAATGTCTCTAATGTAGGTGTATCCCCTGCACATGCCATAACAACATCCGGTTCTGCATTCTGATCATTGCTTGCCCAGTCAATGATGGACAATCCCTCTGTGCAGAGCTTTACTGCCTCATCCATAGAGAACCATTGTGGACGCGGATGCTTGGAAGCGACAACGACATTGACATAGTTCTTGGAACGTAAGCAATGATCCATACAGGACAATAAGCAGTTTGTATCTGCCGGCAGATAGATTCTCACTACATCTGCTTTCTTATTGGCAATATGATCCATGAAGCCCGGATCCTGATGAGTAAAGCCATTATGATCCTGCTGCCAGATGTGAGATGTCAGGATGAAGTTTAAAGATGCAATCTCTTCTCTCCATGGCAATTGATTGCATACCTTTAACCACTTGGCATGCTGTGCAGCCATAGAGTCTATGACTCTTACAAATGCTTCATAGGAATCAAAGAAGCCATGTCTGCCGGTTAAGATATAGCCTTCTAACCATCCCTCACACATATGTTCTGATAACATGCCATCCATGATCCGGCCATATCTTGCCAGATGTTCATCTGTGTCCTTTAACTCTGCTTCCCATGGTCTGTCTTCTGCCTCAAAGGCATGATTCAGACGATTGGACATACCCTCATCAGGTGAGAAGATACGGAAATTTCTGGCTTTATCATTTGCCTTGAAGATATCCCTGACAAACTTACCGAGTTCCATCATATCCTGCGCTTCTGTCTGTCCCGGTTCTTTGACATCTACCGCATAATCACGGAAGTCAGGCATGATCAGATCTCTTAATAACTTACCGCCATTGGCATGAGGATTCGCACCTAATCTGTGATCACCCTCTGGTGCTATCTCAGCGATATCTTCATCTAATGTACCGTTTTCATCAAACAGTTCTTCCGGCTTATAGCTCTTTAACCAGTTTTCAAGAATATGAAGATGTTCATCATCCGTAATTTCAACAGGCACCTGGTGCGCATGGAAGCTTCCTTCGATATGCACACCATCTACCATCTTAGGTGCTGTCCATCCCTTTGGTGTTCTTAATACGATCATCGGCCACATTGGTCGGGTTGGATCGTTATTGGCTCTGGCATTATTCTGGATTGCCTTGATTTCTTCAATTGCCTTATCCATTGTCTCTGCCATTAACGGGAACATCTTTTCCGGATCATCCCCTTCAACAAAGTACGGCTTCCAGCCATATCCCTTGAGAAGACTTTCCAGTTCTTCATGAGAAATACGGGAGAGAATGGTAGGATTAGAAATCTTATAGCCGTTTAAATGCAGTACTGGTAATACTGCACCATCTGTAATCGGATCGAGGAACTTATTGGAATGCCATGATGTAGCAAGTGGTCCTGTTTCTGCCTCGCCATCACCAACGATAACAGTTGCGATTAAATCCGGATTATCGAAGACTGCCCCAAAGCCATGAGCCAAGGAATAACCAAGTTCACCACCTTCATTGATGGACCCTGGTGTTTCTGGAGCACAATGTGATGGTACGCCACCCGGGAAAGAGAACTGCTTGAATAATTTCTGCAGGCCCTTTTCATCCTGTGTAATGTTCGGATATACCTCACTGTATGTACCATCGAGATAATCATTAGCGATAAAGAAGTTACCGCCATGACCAGGACCGGATAAAAGAATCATATCCAGGTCATATTTATTAATGACACGATTACAGTTCACTGTAATAAAGTTCTGACCAGGTACGGTTCCCCAGTGTCCTACTATCTTCTTCTTTACATCTTTTCTTTCTAGTGGTCTTTTAAGCAATGGATTATCCAGGAGATACAGCTGTCCTGCGGAGAGGTAATTGGCAGCTCTCCACCATCTCATCATCTCCTGCAGATATTCTCTGGAGTCATAATCATTACGCATAGTATTATTTTTTCCCTTCTGTAAAATAAGTTCTACTCTGATTATACCTTTTTCAATTTATCTGTACAAATCAAAAAGAAGGAAGCATCGCTTCCTTCTATCTGCTTTGATGACCACCGAATACATCAAAATGCATGGTATCTAACATAGCGTCAATATCATTAACTTCCTTTGGAGTTAATACAATATTACCTGCTTCAAAGTTTTCTTTTAATCGCTCAATCTTTCTGGATCCGGGAATCGGTATGATATACGGTTTCTTGTTAATCATCCAGGCAAGGGATAATTGTGCATCTGTTGCATGTTTCTCTTTACCTAGCTTAGCCAGATACTCTAAGAGAACCTTATCCTTTGCATAGCCTTCTTTTGTATACTGAGGCATATCTTCACGATAATCCTGTTTGCCTTCAAACTTCGTATCATAAGAATACTTACCGGTTAAGAAACCATTTGCCATAGGTGAAAAAGCAACATAAGCAATATGCAGTTCTTCACAAACCGGAAAGATGTCTTCATGCCATCTTGCCATCATGGAATATCTGTTTTCTATTGCCGTAACAGGTGTAACCGCATTAGCTCTGCGCAGATACTCTTCATTGGCTTCAGAAATACCCCAATAGCGGATCTTTCCTTCTTTAATCAGTTCTCCCATAGTCTCTGCGACGACTTCCGGTTCTACCTTTGGATCTATCCTGTGCTGGTAGTAGAGATCAATATGATCTGTGCCTAATCTTTCCAGACTCTTTTCACAACTCTTACGGATAGTTTCTGGCGAAGAGTCTAATTTTAAGGAACGGTCCGGATTATGACCGACTCCCATCTTGGTAGCGATCACGACTTTGTCTCTTACATCCTTTAAAGCCTTCCCGACAAGTTCTTCATTAAAGGATGTTGTACCATCCGGATAGATACCTGTATAAGCCTCTGCTGTATCAAAGAAGTCATAACCGATATCTACTGCTTCTCTGATTGTTTCTACCGCCTGTTTTTCCGGAACAGGATCACCGCTTGCATGAGAGAATCCCATGCAGCCAAGACCTATCGGATTGACATATAAATCACTGTTTCCAAGTCTTCTTTTCTGCATATACTTTACTTCAGCCTGTTATATACATCATCTGTGACTGGTTCCAGCCATTCGGTACTTGTATTCTCACCAGGCACGCCAATTGCAATATGTGCAAACCAGGAATCCTTCTTGGCACCATGCCAATGCTTTACATTTGCCGGAATGCATACGACATCACCAGGATTCAGACTTCTCGGTTCTTTGCCCTCTTCCTGATACCAGCCGCTTCCTGCCGTACAGATCAATAACTGGCCACCGCCTTTATCCGCATGATGGATGTGCCAGTTGTTTCTGCATCCTGGCTCAAATGTTACATTCACAACATTCAAAGGATATCCTTCGGTAGATAAAAGATTCGTATAGCTGTTACCGATAAAGTACTTTGCATAAGCAGTATTTAATTCACCCTGACCAAACTTATTCACCTGATCAAAGGCATCCTTGTCCATGATCTTATCATTATGGACGTCTTCTCCTTCTTCTTCCCCATAGACTTCTTCAATCAATGGGAATGTAGACCATGCCTTAGGCCAGCCGCAATAGAAAGCAAGTTGTGTAACGACTTCTACGGCTTCCTGCTTGGTAATGCCATGAGCCTTACCTAACTGTAAGTGTGACTTTAATTGCGGATATAATCCGGCTGAAAATAATGCGGCTATTGTAATTAAAGAACGGTCACGGGCAGATAATTCCTTCTCTCTTGACCATACTTCACCAAATAATACATCATCATTCAGATGGGCAAACTCTGGCGCAAGCTTACCTAAATGATCTCTTCCTGCAGTCTGTTTTTCTGCCATAATAGTTACCTCTCAATCCTTTAACAGTATATGTCGGATTTATATCAGTATGATTTCAGAATATGCATACCTGTATAGAAGTTAGTTATATGATTCATAACCAGAAATCTACCAGATAAATCTTAATGTTTACCTGAATATAACTGCCCTTCTTTTCGATGCTTTCTACATGTGCTGTTAACATCTTCCCGGCATCCATGAGTCTGGAGAATATGGCATTATCTCTTTCCGGGATATAGCCCAGCTTCTTCTTATCCTTTGTCTTTACTACAATAGCCTTATCGTCATATCTGTTCTCTTCTCTTTGTAAGATCAGACTGTCTGATGCCTTGATTTCATCAAAGACACTCTGATCATCAACATGACTGGTACCGGCAATATAGGTATCAAATAAATAGATCTCTTTTGTTAAAGGTTTCAGGATTGTATCCATGCCATTCTGATCAATTGCATGAATTAACTCTCCCTGTTTCTTTACTGTTAATGCATTATCATCACTCATAACTTCACCTTCAAACGATTATCGAATGATTAAGAAAGAAATGTACCGGGATCAGATACATCTGTACCATTCTCTTTTAAAAGAGAAGTTAAGGAATCATCCAGTTCTTTCAGATAACTCTTATAGCTTTTGATTTCTTCATTTAATTCCTTAGTTTTAGCAGATACTAATGTATCATCTTCAAGAATATCCTTATAACGGTATGGATCAGTAGTTTTGATAGTATCTGTCTCTATCTTTAAGTCAGAGATCTTCTTTTTTAACTGATCAGGAGTATAGGAAACAAGTGGTATTGTCATTCCCTTTACGGCTTTCTGAACAAGTACATACAGTTCTTCCATACTCTTTAAATCATTTTCATGATAGGCTTCCTGGGTTCTCTTCCAGAGATTGCGGATGGTTTCATCATTCTGTGCTTCCGGATAGACATCCGGATGAATCATATTTGCGATTCTGCGATAGATCTGTTTGACTTTGCGTACGGTATATTCTGTGCTTATCTTTGCCTTGAGGCTTTCTTTGGATGCCTTTAACAGTTCATCTAACTGTTTCTCATAAGCTCCCATTTCGGTCTGAACGGCTTTGTTTATATTAACAAGATTAATGTTCTCACCTGAATTCACTACCCGCATGACATAGGAGATAGTTTTCTTCTTACGGATACATTCAATCTTTGCCTGGAAGCTTTCAGTCATAAGCTTTCCGAATGTCCTGAGATAAGCAGCCCATATACTCCCTGCTTCTTTTCTCAACTGATCTCTTTCTACGATCAGCTGTTCATACTCTTCATATAAAGGAGTGGTAACATCAGTTAAATCATTCATGACTGTTCCTCCTCAATCACAAAATCAAAGCAGTCAACACAAGCATGCGGTATATTCTCATCATCAATGATTCCCTTGCGCATCATATCATCAACTGTGTGATACCACTTTCCATCTAAAGATACTGCTATTGACGCTCCTTCTTTCTCGGCATGAATGACATGTTTCTTCTTATCCTGAAAGGTAACTGTACATGGTTTCTCTAATACATAGTAAAGATCATAGAAATCCATAAGATCGGCAGTAAATTCCTGTAACTGATAGATATCTAATACAATGCTTTTCATGATACTGAAATTACCAAAGAACGGATCATAGTATAAACGTTTTTCCATTCTGCTTTTAGCATCCTTTAAAAGATCTAAAGCAGCTTTCTTATCATTCTTTGTCTTTAAGATAATCTCTGATTGTCTTAACTCTAATTCCGGTAAATGATAATCAGGAACAAGCCATGGATCAGAATCAGATATCAGGTTCATCAGATGATTGATTAACCAGGCATAACGATCAAAGTCTTTCTCTACATAGTGTCCTGAATGATACATATCCGCTATCTTATACACGGCATTGATATAACCATCATATGCTTCACGAGTATCAAGATTTACTTTCCTGTTATCATCATAGAATGCTTGATCCTTAGTACTTAAACCAGTCAGTATCTTTACAGCCTTATCAAAGCATTCATATGCCTTCTGATAGTCTCTTTCACCTGTGCGGCCATAGTACCAGATATAACCAAGATCTACCCATGCAAAAGGAATATCTGCCTTAGAAGCCATTGTGTAATACTTATAGGCAAGATCATACATCTTCTTGCCATAGTAATACCCACCTAAGTCTAATGCGGCTTCCATATCCCCGTATTCTTCTATGAGGAAATGGCTTGCTTCTTCAAAAACAGGTTCATCTTCTTTGGGAGAGTCATCTTTAAAGAAGTTCATGATGATTGATATAGCTTCGTTTTTAGTCATAGAGGGTCCTTTCTGATTATGTAAAGTATTGAGTAAAGATATGTCTATCTTTCGGTTTATCACATAAAATCGAAAGATAACCGTAAGATAGACTTAAGATAAAAGAATTGCTAATTTCGCTTATTTATGCGTTTTTTTCATATTCTGTCTTTATGAAATGCTAGAAATCAGAAGATAACCGTAAGATAACCGTAAGATAACAATCATTGTTACTTGGTAATATTAGAATGTTTCTTTTCTTCTATACACATTTCTTATCTTGAATTTTATTATTTAATGCAATGATGGTTTCATATTTTCCAGTCGGTCCAACTGAAAATGATCTATCAATAAAGCCATTTGCAAGGTTTTCATACTGCATACCAGCCTTCTTTATGAAATCAATATCTTGAAGACCAGGGATGGATAGAGTAATTCTTACCTTAATATCTGTTCCACTTTCTAAAGCATCCATTGGCTTTATTACCTCAAAATCAACGTGTCCATTGTTAACAATGCCTTGAGAATTACCTATTTTACTATTATTCGTTAAGTCGAATACATTTACTTTTAAATCTGCATGATCATACAGATTTGTTTCTGCATTGATACTAATACCTCCTCTGTCTGTAAGAAAGCAGCGAACCCTAAAGTAAACTTCTAATGGATTATCAGACATTGGAATTGTTTGAAGAAAGCCCTTTTTTACACGATGTTTGCTTAAAGGAATAATCTCTTCTAACTCAGAATCATTAATGTTTAATTCATCTTTAAGCCATTCTTTCTTGTTTTGAATTTCCTCTATGTCTTTTTGCATGCTGGCAAACTGATCATTGATAATTCTTTCATAATCATCTTCTTTCAGATATAAAGGAAGAAACTGCAGTTCATTAAAAAGCCAGTCAAAGCAATCCAGAAAAAGATTTACTTCTTTATTTGTAGAGATACCTACTTCACCCCATTCATCCTGAATATTGCTGACTTCATCATCTTTATCTTTAATCTGCTGCTGTAGTTTAGGCTTTCCGCCCTCTTTCCATGCTTTGTCATATAATGTGAATATCGGTAAAGCTTCATCAAAGAGAGTATATGCCGACTTGTATATATACTCTGGCGATTGAGAATATATGTTATTGTCGTAATATTCAGACACAATAGAGGAACCGTTTGAATCTTCCCATGAGTAAGAATCATCTTCTACATTACTGAATGGTTTAGGAGCAAATTTATCTTTATATTTCCAGTCAGGATTAATCCATAACATTCTCGTCCGATAATTATAAGCAACATAATCCTTTTCACTCATTGCAGCATATATAAAGATAGCATCTGCATTTTCTCTGTTCTTATCAACGATTGTCTTCAATGCTCTATGTATTGCCGCAATGGAATACTTTTTGTTAAAAACGACATATAGCTTTAGAGTTCTTCTGTAGCTAGGAGAGGTGGAATCTTTTTCTTTGATTTCATAGTCACTTTCATCTACCGTCTCTATTTGAGGATTATATTTATCACGCAGATATTTCGCAGCGGAAGCAAGATCAGTATAAATAGAACTTTCGTTGATACCATACTGATCTAATTCCTTCCTGATTGATTTTTTAAATTCCACAGGAATTCTGAAAACAAGAACTGGAAGAATAGAATCTAGCGTAGATATCTTCCATTGATCATTTACATATCTTTCACCACAGATTACAAAGGTACCCTTCTGTGCCTTTAAGCGTGCGTTATCAGTTCCATTAAAGTCACTTTGACAGAGAAACTGCGGCTGGTCTATCAATGCTTTGATGTCTGTTATATTTATGGGCTCAGCATATCTGATTTCATAGGATCTGCATGCATATTCCAAACTATTCCATTTGTTGCATGCCATCCACGACAACATACGAACAGAAACATCATCCTTATGAACTGGTTTCCTTACATACATGTATAAGTAACCATCATCATTATTCGGTGAATCCTCACTAGCAAAATACAGTGAAATATAAGGATTTACGGATACATCTAAAAGTCTTGTAGGTGCGCCATAATGCTGCATCAAAGCAAGCCTGTCAATATAATCAGGTGCATTCGAAAATTCACTTTGATGCATTTTCACAAGTTCCTGATAGAAATCACTTTCATGCTGTGTCCATTGATCATTACGTAATATTCCCGGAGAACGAGTATCAAAATACTCATTTTCTCCACGAAAGAAAAGCTTTCCAGGATAAACAATCTCATATCTGGAGATAATCTTCTGAAAATGATCTAAGCTTGTTATTTCATCATTAGCTTTCATAGCTTACCTTCTGGTTACTATCAATTGTATTTTGAACAGGTATTTTTTACCATTGTGTTTGTGTCGTGAAGAAAGTACCGATACCTGTTGGCTTAAGAGGACCATTAGCATGTGAGAAACCGACATGATTGGTTGTATTTACCAACATTACGACTTATTGAACAGGTCATTTATGCTAAGAATATCAGGTCTTTCATTTTTGGCAATCGATTCTTTCAAAACATCATGATCCATAATATCTGAACCTTTATAAATAACATATTCAATGTTAGATGCTGATGCCAGTTCTCTTGCAGCTTCGGCTTTGGCTTTTACAACTATGTCGTTAATTTTATTATCACCCTTCACTTCTATCAGCTGATATGTTCCATCCTTCATCTTTGCAATAAAATCTGGATAATAAGATCGTATGCACTTTGATTCCGGGTCAAAATATCGAACATATAAATCACCCTGTTGCGCTGTAAACATACCTGTAAAATAAACTTCTTTTACATCCTCATTAGTCACATACTGTTCAAATAGTTCTTTTTCAGGCTGAGAATCAAAGCAATATGTATCCGCATGAAATGATTTTTCTTTATCTGATTCCTTCAGATTTGCACCATTTCTTGAAACAACCAAATCTTCATCAGCTGTAAATTCGTAGTATGGTTTATCTTTAGGCTCTCGAAGCAGAACAACATTTTTCTCTTCTTCATGTTTTTCATATTTTACTTCACACAAGGTATGAAATATTTTATCAACCAATACATCTTCAATTAATTGATTATATTTATTGACTCTATCAAGTATTAGAGGTAATCCATCTACAGATTCCTTTAATATGCGATCAAGAAGAATACATGATTTGTTGAGATACCTTGCAAGTTCGCACACCAGCATTAATTCACTGTATGTTTTCTTTTCAACAATTTCATCCGCATCATACTTTTCTAATCTTTTATCATTTAAGAGACCTCGTTTTATTTCCACAGAGGATTTGTAAGGACTATAATCCATGTCTTTTAAACCAAAGTTTACTGGATCCTTATATTCTTTCTCAATGTTTCTATACTGATGTGTTATTGTCTTTAATCGAATTGTGCGAATTGGAGGTAATACTCTTACAGGATAAGTTTTCTTTTCCTTCTTGTCCTTGTTTTTTAAAGCATTAATTTCAACATTGAAATTCTTCTTCAGCTCATCATCAAGAATAGTGTAGTTATCTTCAGAGAGAAAAATCGTAGCTGTCTGCTGCTGGTCTGTAATTTTTCTTAAGCATCTCATTGTTGCCTGTAAAACAAAGACCTTCGATTTCGGGCTTCTGTACATTGCAACACCAAATAGCGAATGACAATCCCATCCTTCAGTACCTTTTCCTACTAAAATAATTACCTGCTTGTTGTTTCCTTCCGATTGAGGATCATCCAGATGATTAAACAAATAGATATCTTGTTGTTTTGTATACTTAGAATCTCCTACATTTACCAATACTAAATCTGCTGACAATCCATTTTCTACTAATGCCTGCTCTACAACTGGCCGTACTTCTTTTACCGCTTCATCAATAGTAGAAGCATAGATAGCAAGCT
>CAZHUX010000060.1:0-10520 GCA_964535445.1 uncultured Galactobacillus sp.
AATCAGAATCCAACTCAAGCAGTATGTTACAATTATGGCTATGACAATATTAAATGCTTCCTGCCATAACCTGCAGGATATTACATTATTAAAAGAAAACGGTGCTGATGAAATCACCTTTGGACTCAAAGATAATATATTCTCAGCTCTGTATGGTTTTACCTTATCTGAGATTTCAGAGGGTGTTCAGATATGTCATAACAATGGTCTGAAAGCTGCTGCCTTGATGAATCGTCTGTATGATGAAAAAGATATCGGTGAGGCTGAAGAGACTCTTCACAGGTTATTGGAAACGGGTGTGGATTATATAGAAGCTGCTGATCCGGGTTTGTTCCTTTATGCGGAAAAGATGGGGAAGATGGATCATATGATCTACCGCTCTGAAACATTAATGACAAATAAAGAGGATGCTTCCTGGTGGATGGATACAGGAATTGCCTCAGTTGTGATATCACCATTGTTAACCGAAGCTGAGCTTGTAGAGATTTCAGAAACAGTAAAGCATACTTCTTTGATGATTCATGGCTATCAGCTGATGTCCGTATCTAAAAGAAAACTATTAAGTACCTGGAAAGAAGCATCTTCTTCTGATACAGATGTAAAAGATAACCATCATCTTTTCCTGGAAGAAAGCAGCCGTAAACAGAAAATGCCGGCATATGAAAATGATCATGCCATGATGATTTATACAGATTTCATGCAGGCTTCTTTTGAAAAGATGAATATGTTTATAAATGCAGGAGTAGAAAGAATGATTCTGGAAGATGTCTGGATGCGTGAACAGGCTTTCCTCGATGCATTACAGAGCTATAAAGCAATTATCAATGGCAGTGATGGAACACTAACAGGGCAGAAGTATCATGAAAAATATCCGGATCTGCCTTTATCGGAAGGATATTATGGACAGAAAACTATCAAGTAAATTCAGAAAACCGGAATTATTAGCACCGGGTGGAGATCTGAAAAGGGCAGAGACGGCAATTCTCTATGGAGCTGATGCAGTATATTTAGGCGGTCAGTCTTATTCATTACGTTCCCGTGCTTCTAATTTTACTATGGAAGATATCCGTTCGATCTGTGCCTTTGCAAAAGAACATGATGCCCATGTACATGTGACCGTTAACATTATCCCTCATAATGAAGACTTTGAAGGATTGAAAGAATATCTGATGGCATTACAGGATGCAGGTGTTACGGCGATTATTGTCTCTTCACCAACGATTATGGAACTGGCATCTGCGTATGCACCAAAGCTGGAATTACATTGTTCTACACAGATGTCTGTGACAAACAGTCAGGCAATACAGTTCTTATATAATCATCTTCATATAGACAGATCTGTTCTTGCCAGAGAATGCAGTATGGAAGATATCATTGCCATAACTGAAAAGTCACCGGTAGATACCGAAGCATTTATTCATGGCGGTATGTGTGTAAACTACTCCGGCCGCTGTACTTTAAGCAACAGGATGACACTACGTGATGCTAACAGAGGCGGTTGTGCCCAATCATGCCGCTGGTCTTACCGTGTTTTTGAAGATGATAAGGATATATCAGAAAATCAGGTATTTACAATGGGATCCCGTGATCTCATGGCTTCTGCGTATCTCTATGATCTGATGAATGCCGGAGTAGCATCTTTAAAGATAGAAGGACGTATGAAGACAGAATACTATGTTGCATCGGTTGTATCGGCATATCGTCATCTGATTGATGAAATCTATGAGAATAAGGCGCCTTTAAGTGAAGAACGCATGCAATATCATAATGCCCAGATCATGAGAGGAGAAAACAGGGAAGTATGTACCGGTTTCTACAGCGGCGAGGCGGGATTGTCTTCTTTGATCTATCATGAAAACAGCAATGCATCTGTCAATCATGATTTCTTTGGCACAGTGGTTTCTTCAGATGATCATGAAGCTGTCATAGAAGTCAGAAATGTATTTAAACAGGGAGATCGTATAGAAGTATTATCTCCATACAATGATCTGTTTTCTTTTGTAATAACGGAAATGAAGGATGATATGGGTAACTCTGTAACGATCGCAAATCATCCCATGCAGAAAATAACTGTTCCAATTCCATGTAAACTCCATAAGGGAGATATCATCAGGAGAGCTTTATGATTATTGAAGGTAATGTCAGTGTAAAGGCTGCTGTAACATCGGACAGAAGGTCTGTTACCTGTATCTATGTAGATGAAAGAAAACAGGATAAGGATACAAGATGGATCCTGCACCGGGCTGAGGATAAAAATATCCCTGTTAAAAGAGTATCAAGAGAAAAAATTGATGAAATTGCTTCAGGCAGAACCCATGGTGGTCTGATAGCGGAAACAGCAGGCAGAATCTATCAGAAGGAAGAAGATGGATTAGATGGAAAGAATACCTTTCTCTGTCTTATTGAAGGGGTGGAAGATCCGTTTAATCTTGGTTATATCATGCGCTCTTTATACAGTGCCGGCTGTACCGGTCTTCTGATGAATCATAGAGACCTTACCAAGGTAGAACCGGTAATTCTGAAGTCCTCTGCCGGGGCGTTTGATGCGATGAATATCATTATGAGTGAAGATCTTCCTAAAAGCATTGCATTTTATAAAGAAAAAGGGATCCATACTTATGCGGCCATGCGTAAGGATGCCGTATCCTGCTTTGAAGCTGACTATACAATGCCATGTCTGATTGCCATAGGTGGAGAGATGAGAGGTCTTTCTTCATCCGTTCGTAAATGTATCGATCAGAACATCTATATCCCGTATGCAAATGACTTTCATATGGCACTGAATGCAGCCGGGGCTGCCGCAGTGCTCGGCTTTGAAGTATACCGTCAGAGGACATATGTACTTCCACAAAATACAAAATAAAAATGAAAGAAATTTACATTTTTATTGAAAGAATTTCAAATTGAAAGCGTTTTATTTAATTTTTCTAATTTAATTAGTCTGATATAACTGGTATAGTTGTCATGTTGATGAAAGGAATAAAGTTATGAAGGAATCCTGTTATTTTCATGATGATACATTTATCTTTAATTACTCTAAGAAGTATGTTGTCTACAAGCGTGATATTTTAAACACGGAGGCATTTGATGTCTTCCTGGATAATTTCCTGCCACATCTTGAGAACACTCATATAGATCTGTATCGTTTTCTTTCAGCAGATGGAAAGAAAGATAAAGATACAATCAAGAAAGAGCTGAAGTATGTCTTAACTGCACTGTTAGTAGAATCTCCGGCCGCAATTGATGATCCGTATGCCAAGATGCCTTCAGAAGTAGAAGCCGTTATTGAAGCGGGATATCAGTACTGGCGTTCCTTACAGAGATATTCTGTTCTGTATACAAGTAATGAAGAGGGTTTCTCTGATCAGAACTTCATTGAGGCAGATGTTAAGATGAATGCTCTGGTACTTGCCTTGTACAGAGATGTACAGCAGCGTGCGCATGGTTCCAACAACCATGTCTACCGTCAGTTACAGGCTGGTACAAATGCTTCATTATTATTAAGTTATTACAAGTGGAATATTCCTAAGGGATATGAAAAGCTGGAAGGTATTCCGTTTATTACACAGATCCTGTTACGTACACCACTGATTCTGCATCCAAAGCATAACAAGCGTACCAATACATTCACGGATGCTCCATATAACCCTATGTCTGACTTTATCAAGGGTGATGAAGAATGGGTATGCTATCCGGCCAAGGTCGGAAGTCTTCTGATCTATGCTTACTTCCACAGAAACTACATTACTTCTGCAGTTGCTATGGCAAACCTGTTTGAACTTGCCAGCAAGGAAGATACGGTAAGCCGCAAGCCTGATGCCATCATGCTGTTTGGTAATCCGGATGGCGGTAATGATACAACATTCTGGCATGATCAGGAGAATGATATCTGGATCGGAAAGAACTCGGCAGCACCTGAGATTGACTACTTCGGTTATACAAAGAAGTCTATTCTGACCCTGCATAACCTTGCCATGATCCAGAGAGGCTGGCTGCCTATCCATGGTGCTATGGTAAATATTTACCTGAAGGATGGCACCAAGAAGGGCCTGATGTTCATGGGTGACTCTGGGGCAGGCAAGTCTGAGACACTTGAAGCATTAAGCAATCTTGCTTCTGATATTATTGACCATCAGGAAACCGTATTTGATGATATGGGAACTCTGCATCTGGACAAGGATGGTCAGATCCGCGGCCAGGGTACAGAAGTAGGTGCCTTTGTCAGACTGGATGATCTGGATAAAGGAACAGCATACAAGGATATGGATCGTTCTATCTTCTTCAATCCGGAAAAACCGAATGCAAGAGTCGTATTGCCGGCTGCACCATACAATGTCGTCACAACAGATCAGAAGGTAGATGTCTTCTTATATGCCAATAACTATACCGATAAGAGAGGCATGCATTTCTTCAAGAACAAGGAAGAGGCAGAACCGGTATTTATTGAAGGTAAGCGCTTCGCTCTTGGCACAACGCAGGAAAAGGGATTATCTACAACATTCTTCGCAAATCCATTCGGACCTATGCAGCGTCAGGAAGCTACCAAGGTTCTGATTGATAAGATCTTTGATGCATTATTTGATCAGAATATTCCAGTCGGTGAAATCTATACATGCCTTGGTTTGCCAAACAAGGGAGATCATGGCATAAACAAAGCTGCGGAAGCTCTGCTGGACTTTGTCAAGAACGGTAAAAAGGAAAAAGAGTAATCAAAAAGGCTGTGAAAACAGCCTTTTTGATTACTCTAAAACCATGTATACTGATGCATATGGAAGAAATTACATCTTTACAGAATAAGAAAATCAAAGAATGGACAGCACTGCATCATAAAAAAGACAGGGATAAGACAGGTCTGTTTCTCATTGAAGGGGAACATCTGATAGAAGAAGCCCTGCATGCCGGTATTGTGACAGACATCATTACCGATACAAACTGTCCTTTTGCATTTCCAAATGTGATTCATACAACACCGGCTGTTATGAAGAAGTTATCTGCCAGTGTGTCTGGTTCACACCTTGCAGGGGTGTGTCATCAGCTGAACCTTCAGATGCATGATCCTGAAAGAATTCTGATCCTGGATAATATTCAGGATCCAGGTAATCTTGGTACTCTGATCAGAACAGCTGTTTCATTCTCATTTGATGGAGTTGTATTATCAGAGGAAACATGTGATCTCTATAATGAGAAAACAATCCGTTCCACCCAGGGTGCTCTGTTTCATATACCTGTTATCAGAACAGATATTTCAACATACATACAGGATTTGAAGAAACAGGATTTTAAAGTCATAGCGACATGCCTGCGTAAGTCTCATACATTTGATGAAATACCGGTTCAGAAGAAAATGGCATTTGTCATGGGTAATGAAGGCAATGGTGTATCCGAAGAAATACTAGCACAGGCAGATGATCATCTCAGAATCGAAATGCATGGCTTTGAATCATTGAATGTGGCAGTTGCCGGCGGTATTGTCATGTATATGTATCGAAAATAAAACACAGACAATTGTCTGTGCTTACAGTTCCATATGGATATCCCAGGGGATATCCTTTTTATCTTTTTCATCATGAGTAACCCAGAATATTGTTTTGCCTGGTATATATTCCAGTATCTTATGCAGAGTCAGACTTCTGCTTTCTGCGTCCAGACCACGTAGAGGTTCATCGAAAAAGAGAATATCACTTTGTGCATGCAAGGCTCTCAGAATGCTGACCCGCCGCTTCATTCCGCCTGACATCTGGTTCACCGTCATATCCATACAGTCAGGCATATCTATATCAGCCATGTCTTTCTGTATTCTCTCTGTTTCAGTCTGTTTCTGTATATTCGTAAGTTTCCCTAATGGCAGGCGGATATTTCGCGAAGCTGAGAGGTTTTCACAAAGACGGTCTTCCTGAAAGACAGCAGCCATTTTCTTATTCTCTAATCCTGTAATGGTTCCTTCATAGGGTTCCAATCCCATCAGTATATTCAGAAATGTAGTTTTACCACATCCGCTCGGACCGGTGATATATACTTTCTGACCATCCTGAATTTCATAATTCAGATGATCCAGCACAACATGACTGCCATAGGATTTTGTTAAGTTCCTGATCTTTATCATAATTCTCTCTCAATATGCCGCATCAGTATGTGCAGCAGTTTCATAAATACTTTTTCAAATAAAACACTTAATATGACAATCACAACTGTCCAGGCAAACAAATCAGGTGTATCCAGATATACCTTGGCATCATACAGATGAATGCCGATGGAAGAATCAGGAAGCCCGATGACTTCTGCCGCAATACCGCTCTTCCATGCCAGTCCCAGTGCCAATGAACATCCGGATTCCAGATAGGGCAGAATGGAAGAAATATAGATTGTCTGAATCTGCTGACTCATGGGTATCTGAAATACCTGTGCCATTTCCAGAAGCTTATGATCGGTTGCTTTAAGACCTGTCAGTATATTTTCATAGATGATTGGAAATACCATCAGAAAGGAAATTACTGCAGCCAAATGAGCTGCTTTAACCCAGATCAATATCAGAATGATGAATGACGCAACCGGGATAGATTTTATGGTAAATACAAATGGCTTCAGAAGATTTTCTATCCATGCATGACGATAGGCAAGAATGGAAAAGACAAGACCTGCGAAAAGACCCGTCAGGAATCCGGTTAATATCCTTAGAATACTTGTTGTAATGGATATATAGAAATCGCCAGTCTGCAATAACTGAAATAATCGCTTTAATACTTCAAAAGGAGATACAAGAAGTATCTCCTGATGAATGATCATACTCAGGATCTGCCATACGCAGAGCCAGAACACAATCGATAAGATAACAGATTTTCTATGCTTATTCTGCTCCATAGTAGAAATCATCTTCCGGCAGACTTCCGCCTACAGCCTTCGGATTCTGATCATAGAGTACCTGCAGGTAACCGGATAAAGCATCCTTCATCTTGTTACCGGTAATATCAACGATATGACAATTCGGAATTGCATTCTTGGCAACTGCAGCCTTGATGATGTCATACTTTTCAATTAATGCGGCTGCGTCATCAATATTGTCATTTGTGTAAGCTACAGAATCCTTGTAACGATCGAGGAAATCTTTCACTGCTTCAGGATGCTCCTCAACAAACTCCTTGCGGGCAATCACAATACCTGTTAAAAGGGATCTCTTGTTCTTCTCATCTTTTACAGCATCATCCCAGGCATCATTCAGATCAATTGCAGCTCTGATATTGGAATTCTGAGCCTTGGCAGCTGTAACAAATGGTTCCGGTAATAATGCTATTGCATTAGGATCCTGGGCCATTGCTGCGACACATTCAGAATGTTCACTCTTCCATTCAATCGTAACCTGATCCGCAATACCATTCTTCTGCAGAATATAGTTCAATGCATATTCAGGGGTTGCACCCTTACCGGCAGCGTAGATTGTTCTGCCAGCCAGATCAGAAACGGAATGAATGCTGTCACCTGTTTCACAAATATACAGAACACCAAGTGTATTTACTGCCAAAGCAACAACTCCCTTATCTGTATTGTTATACAGTACAGAACCAAGGTTTGCCGGAACTGCCGCAATATCCACTTCTTTCTGTGCTACCTTTGGAGCGATTTCATCAACATTTGAAAGGATTTCAAATGAGTAATTATTTGACTTGATCTCACCATTATCTGCGTCATCCATCATCTTTACCATACCCATGGCTGTAGGACCTTTCATCGCAGATACATGTACATCCACCGGTTCTGCCGAGGCAGAAGGGGATGGCGAAGATGCAGTTGAAGAAGCTGCCGCAGAGCCGCCAGAACAGCCCGCCAGCAATGTGGAAGCTAACAAAACTCCCAGAATACCTTTTTTAAAATTCATTTGTAAAAACTCTCCTTTTCTATATAGGGTCAGATTTCTCTTTCCCGTCAGACATGTCCTTGTGGACGTAATTATTGTAGTATAAGCGCGCACACTTTGCGAGTTCTGTAATCACCAGAGATAGGAAAAACGCTTTTCTCCTTCCTTAACAGGGACTTCTTTTACCGTCATATTGGAAACATGAATGAAATTGGATCCTTTTGCGACAACGGTAAGAAAGTCATCTATGGCTTCTTCATCTCCCTGTACATAGATTTCTACCATACCATTACTCATATTGCGTACAGAGCCGGTTAAATTCCGCATCTGGGCCTGCATCATGCAGAATCCCCGCATGCCGACACCCTGAACCATTCCTTCAGCAATTACGTGATATCTTTTCATAAGCACCTCGTATGTATTTTTACTGCAAAGTTATTATAATGTCTTACATGATCCATATTCTATTAAGCAGACCAAATTTTGATGCAGAATGGGCCTATCAGTCCTTAAGCCCTTATATCACGAAGGATAAACATGTATTGGTTATCCCGATGACTTCTTTTGATGAAGGCTGGGAAAGTGAAAGTGCCTTATGGGAAACAAGATACCGTAAGGGAAACCGTCAGTATGAAAAGATTGCGGCACCTTTCAGAAATTATCAGATACCTGATAAACAGATTACATTTCTCAATTATTTCAAAGATACCCCGCAGGAAATAAAAAGAAAAATATCTCAGGCGGATATCATATATCTTACCGGAGACAATCCGGATCACATGATGATAACGATTCATGAACTGGATATGCATAGACCGCTTCTGGAATTTGACGGGATTCTGATTGCCAGCGGCTATGGCGCAAGTATCGTCATGGATGAATATGACAGTATGTATGATTGGGAAGAACCTGATGAAAATGGTCTTGGTCTGTTAAGAGGCTTTGCATTAGAACCGGGATATATAGAAGATGAGGCACATCTTGCACGCCTTCTGCATGATATCGAACAGAAGGGAAAGAATGTATTTGCTTTTACTAATGAAGGCGGATTGTTGATCGCAGATGGATGCTATGAATTATTAGGAAATGCCTTTACGGTTACAGATGCAGATCTGGATCAGGTTTATCAGGCATATGAAGACGCAAAATCACGTCAGGAATATTATGGAGATAATGGAGAGTGGTAATCATTTCTCCATTTTTTCTATGGAAATGACAGTGACAGTATTGTCTTTGACAAAGAATCTGATTTCATATCCTGCAAAAGTAAAGCCATATTGACGATTTTCATCATGCTGGTAGGCAGGGCGGGGATCCTGCGCCAGAATTTCTTTCAGTACGCTTAATTTTGCCGGTGGCATCTTATTGGCATCATCCTTGGAAATGATGACATCAAGATGTTTTAAATCTTCTTTCTTTGCATAACCTTCAGAGGCTTCGGTAATACAGTCAGAATAGGGAATATAGGGCTTGATGTCATAGACTGGTGTCTGATCCAGAAGATCTATACCACTGACAATCAGTTCAGTATCTCTGACTTCTTCCAGTTTTACAGCACTCATACCTAAATGATTCGGCCGGAAGGGAGATCTAGACGCAAGTACACCAATGTGTTTATCACCACCTAAGCGTGGTGGACGTACCGTAGAATGCCATTCTTTTGTGAAGTTTTCGGAAAAACCCCAGATCAGCCATATATGAGAAAAGGATTCCAACCCCCGGAAGATGCCATATTTACGATATTCCTTTTCAAGAACAATCTTTCCTTTTAGTTTCTTTACAATGCCGGGCTGGCGTGGAATGGCAAATTTAGAAGTGAAGTCAGTATGTGCATAAGCAATTGGTTCAATTGTAATTCTGTCTTTTTCCTGCATGATTAAAACTTTATCACAGTTGCAATCCTGATCCGAAATCTTTATAATTTTTTTGCACAAAACGTTAAAGAAAAGAGCAGTAGCTGACTATTGAAGTGCAAGAGATAACATGCCGTGGCTGAAAGCATGTTTCATGGATGATCAGTGAATTCACTTTTCCAGTGAAGCCAATCCCTTCCGCTGACCAGCGTTATCGGTGAATTAAGGTGCGTATCTTTAGATACGAATCAGGATGGTACCGCGTATATTACGTTCCTGTTAATCGGGAACGTTTTTTATTTTGTAAGGAAGGAGTCGTCTATGAGCGATACGATTGAAACAGTCAGAGAAGAAGCACTGAAAGCTGTATCAGAAGCACAGGATCCTGCCGCTCTCCAGCAGGTCAGGGTTCATTACCTTGGTAAAAAAGGTGAAATCCAGGCATTGATGAAGGAGATGAAGAATCTGCCAAAGGAAGAAAAACCTGCTTTTGGTCAGAAAGTCAATGCGGCCAAACAGGAAGTAACAGAAGCTTTGGAAAGCAGAAAGCAGGAATTAGATGCCAAAGCTACTGCAGTCCGTCTGGAAAAAGAAAAAATAGATATTACTTTACCAGGAGATACAATCAGGATCGGGACAACTCATCCTCTGATTCTGATTCAGAATGAAATTGAAGATCTGTTCTTGGGTATGGGCTATAAGGTAGCTGAAGGACCGGAAGTAGAACAGGATTACTACAACTTTGAACTTGCCAATATTCCTAAGGATCACCCGGCAAGAGACATGCAGGATACGTTCTATATTGATCCAAATACATT
>CAZHUX010000061.1:0-10013 GCA_964535445.1 uncultured Galactobacillus sp.
TTGAGGAAATACTCAAGAGGCCGAAGAGGTGCCCCTGCTAAGGGCATAGGTCGGGTTATACCGGCGCGAGGGTTCAAATCCCTCTTTCCTCGCCATACTGGTTCTGTGGAGTAGTGGCTTATCTCGTCTCCCTGTCACGGAGAAGATCGCGAGTTCGAATCTCGTCAGAACCGCCATTGCGAGTGTAGTTCAATGGTAGAACGCCACCTTGCCAAGGTGGACACGGCGGTTCAATTCCGCTCACTCGCTCTTTAAGAAAAACCGTTTAAAAAACGGTTTTTTTTGATCAATAAGTATTCAATACTATTGAACCACTTTAACTGTGAATACAGGTAAGGTGGTGTTTTTTTATTAATTTTGTTATGAGGATCTAAATGGTACAGTTTTACATATAGTCATATCATTGCCCATATAATATGAAATGCGCTATACTGAAGCGGCTTAATAAGGGAGGACTTTATGGCGTCAACAAAAGAAGCATTACGTTATCTGTATGGAAAAGATACTGACAGTGATAACAGAAATAAAGGGATTGTAAAAACATCCATCATTGGTATTCTCGCCAATGTATTACTTGCCGGATTTAAGGCAGTGATAGGTCTTGCAACAAATTCCATCGCTATTACGATGGATGCGGTAAATAACATATCTGATGCGGGCAGTTCTTTAATAACAATTATCGGCACAAGGCTTGCGGGCAGACCTGCCGATAAGAAACATCCTTTTGGCTTTGGCAGAATTGAATATCTCAGTGCCATGATTATATCTGTCATTGTTTTATATGCAGGTATAACAAGTTTTACAGAGTCTGTTAAGAAAATCATTCATCCGGAAACACCGGATTATACAGTAGTTTCATTAATTATTGTAGCAGTAGGTGTACTTGTAAAAATTGTTTTAGGAAATTATGTCAAGAAACAGGGGAAGAAGTATAACAGTGATTCCTTAGTGAATTCTGGTGAAGATGCTGCTTTGGATTCTGTTATTTCTGCCTCTACATTGGCAGCCGCATTTATCTATATCTTCTTCCATATATCATTGGAATCCTGGCTTGGTGCAGTGATTTCATTAATCATCATTAAGAGTGGTGTAGAGATGCTGAAAGATACAATCAGTCAGCTCCTTGGTGAGGCAGGTGATGCAGATCTTGCAAGAAACATCAAGAAGACGGTTATGTCACATCCGGAAGTCAGTGGTGCATATGACCTTGTCTTAAATAACTATGGACCAGACGCATACAATGCCTCCATTCATATTGAAGTACAGGATACACTGGATATGGATGCATTAGATGAACTGATCCGTAAGATTACAATGGAAGTCTATGTACAGTATCATGTTATATTAACGGCAGTCGGCATTTACGCGGTTAATACAAAAGATCAGGCTATTATTCAAATGCGCAATACGATACAGGAATGTGTTATGAAGAACCCTTATGTCCTGCAGATGCATGGATTTGCGGTGAATAAGAAGGATAAATCCATACGCTTTGATCTGGTTATCAGTTTTGACGCAAAAGATCGTTTCGAATCATTCCAGAATACAGTTGATGAAGTACAGAAACTCTATCCTGACTACAGAATAGAAGCTGTAATGGATACAGATTTTACGGAGCAGTAAATGCATCTATTCCATAAGAAAACATATATTGTTGAAATTGATGAGCACTGTATAAACTGCGGTTATTGCACAAAAGTGTGCCCTCCAATCATGAAATGGGCGCATGAGCATCAGAAAGTTACAGTGAATATTGCGGTAGAAAAGTGCATGCGTCATGCTATGGCGGGATGTCCGCGGGCATCAATTTCCATTCACAATGCAGAGGATGATCAATAAGTTCTCTGCATTTTTGCTATAATGCAGGTATGCTTGATTTTAATCGTATACATGACACACATTTTCTCTATGATAAACAAACGGAATATGGACATATCCAGGTTGCGGATACACTTTATGAAGATGAACCGATATGCTTTCTCTTTGTCAATGAGCTGATGGAATCTGCGATGTATCTGGATGAAGACAAGAAATATGATTTATTGTTTCCATATATGCAGAGATTCAGTTATGCCTTTACCGTAAATCCGGATATAAAAGATACATTGATGTTAGGCGGAGGTGGCTTTTCCTATCCTAAGTATTACCTGCATAAATATCCTCAGGCAGGAATAAAGGTATGTGAAATATCTGAAGATATCATAGATGTTGCGATGAAGTATTTCGGTGTCTCGGATTTAGAGGAATCTATGAAAGAAAGACTGTCTGTCTTTTGTGGAGATGGTTTTTCCATGATGGAAGAAAACAGGCATGCCTATGACTTTATTATCAATGATGCCTTTATCGGCAGAGAAGAGATCGGCAGAAGTGAGAAGGATATTGCATTAGTACATGATAATCTTAAGAATACAGGTATCTATATGACAAATCTTGTAGGTTCTCCAAAGGGATTGCATAAGTATGTCTGGAAACAATATCAGACTCTGTTAAAAAAATATTTTAAATACACTGCCTTAATACTTACAGAGGATGATTATCCTGAAAACATGCCGCAGAATCTTCTGCTTGCGGCATCTGATACGGAATTATTATGAAAACACAGGAAACACTAAGGCTGGAAGATGCCTTAAGAACTTATGGACAGAAGAAAAGAGAATATGGTTGTGAAGAGGTAACAATAGGATTTCACAATCAGGGACATGGGGATGAAATCGTAGATTTCATGTCCATGGATTCTGAAGAAGTATTCCGCTGCTATGAGATTAAAGTAACGCTGTCTGATCTGAAAACAGATAACCGTAAATCCTTCTATGGGGATTATAACTATCTGGTTGTATCTCCTTCTTTATATGCACGTAATCCTGCCTGGGGCAACTATATACCACCTTATGCAGGTATCTTATGTGGTACGGATCTGACTGTAAAAAGACAGGCAAAGAAAAAAGATATTACTGATGAAACCCGGGCAATGCTGAAAGATTCTTTATTGCGTTCCATCTTCTGGAAATATCAGAATTACCGGAAAGCAGATAATCTGGAAGAATACCGTAATTTAGAAAAGAAATTACAGGATAAGGAACAGGAATATGAACAGCTGAGACAGCTGAATGACAGGGCCATATGGACCTATCAGGATTATGAAAACTGGTATCGGAAAAACCATCAGGAACCTTCTTTCTCTATAGAAGAAGAAGCTAAAAAAGAACGGCTGGAATACCAGCAGCGTCAGAAACATACATTGTCATGGATAAAAAAAGAGGATGAATATGAATGCCCATTCTGTCATCAGCACACAGATAAAATGTTTCCATATTGTCCATATTGCGGGAAGGATCTCAGAAGTTTAAAAGATTAGTATTTTGCTAAAGGCACTTTATGATCCGGTTTTGGAAAATAGCGTTCAATCATTTCTTTGTAATCTTCATACGGAATATTTAAGTACTGCATATTATCATCCAGATGCTTATCAGAAGAAGTAGAAAACAGAGCACACAGATCATGATGACGGGTATTGAAGGCAAGCATCAGAGCCTCTGCACAAATATCTGTCTTTTTTTGTTATGGAACTGACAGCTTTGTGTTTTACAAATCGCTGTCTGGAATGACAGGAAATATCCAGGGAAGAGTAAAATATGGGAAGAATCTGATTTTCATGAAGATAAGGAAGAAGATCATATCCTGCCCCGCGATTCAATACATTATAGAGAATCTGGCCGGCACTGCAGTTATCTCCACCAGGTACTTCTTTCAGAACTTTCATATCACTGATGTCAAAGTTCGATACACCTCAGTATCGTATCTTTCCACTCTCTATGGCATGGTTCATGGCACGAGTCATACATCTCAGCTGTAGCGATGACATTTACGCCGTATTCATACAAAGCTTTCAAAATAACATGATGGATACCAGTGCTGTTTCCAAACCATAATCCGGTTGTACCGATACCGCATGAAGAAATTCTTGTATCTTTAAAGGTGATGTATTTCATACTTTCTATTTTAAATGCATATATTAAAATAATTCTATGAAACGTATTGCGGCAGGAATATTAGCGCATGTAGATGCAGGAAAAACAACCTGCATAGAAGGCATGCTTTATAAAAGCGGTATGATTCGTAAAGCAGGGAGAGTTGACCATCAGGATACCGTTCTGGATTATGACGCGCAGGAAAGGGATCATGGCATAACGATCTATGCAAAAGAAGCACATTTTACCTGGAAAGATGCAGAGGTTTATGTCATTGATACACCAGGACATGTGGACTTTTCATCTGAAATGGAACGTGCTTTGCGGATTATTGATATTGCGGTTGTTTTAGTGAATGGACAGGATGGGGTGCAGTCCCATACAGAAACCATCTGGAAATGCCTGGAACATTATCAGATTCCGACAATTGTCTTTTTGAATAAGATGGATATTGCCCATTATACAAAAGAAGAATTGATCAGTGATCTTCAGAAACATTGTGATGAAAACTGCATTGACTGGAAAAGGGAAGACAAAATGGATTCTCTTGCCATGAGTGATGATGCATTATTAGAAGAATATACAGAGACTGGTACGATCCAGTTTTCACACATACAGGAAGCTTTCCAAAACAGAAAATTCTTTCCGGTATTATCAGGCTCAGCTTTAAAGATGGAAGGATTAGAAGATCTGATGGATCTTATGGTTTCTTTATCTTCTGAAAAGGAATATCCGGATACTTTTGGTGCACGTGTCTATAAGATATCCGAAGATTCAGATGGAAACAGATTAACACATATCAGGGTAACCGGCGGTACTTTAAAGGCAAGAGATAAAGTCAGTGAAGATGAGAAAGTGGATCAGATCCGTCTGTATAATGGTGTGAATTATCAGATGCTTAATGAAGCAGATGCAGGCATGGTTGTATCTGTCAAAGGATTACATGGATATGAAGCAGGAGATGGACTTGGCTTTGAAGAAAACAGTTCCAAGCCATTGTTAAATGCCTATATGAATTATGAACTGGTTCTGCCTCCTGATGCCAATGCATTAGTATTGGCTGATACCATGAAAGAACTGTCAGAAGAAGATCCTCAGCTTGCGGTAACAGTAGATGATAAGTCAAAGAAAATTCATGTACAGATCATGGGTTCCATGCAGAAAGAAGTACTGCAGAAAAAGATTCAGGAAAAAAGCGGTATCTTAGTAGGATTCTCTGCTGGTCAGATTGTTTATATGGAAACCATACAAAGTCCTGTGGAAGGTGCGGGACACTTTGAACCATTGCGTCATTATGCAGAAGTTCATGTAAGACTGGATCCGGCTGAAAGAGGCAGTGGTATTCATGTCGTTAATGGTTTAAGCAATGATGCATTGTCTGCTGTATGGCAGCGCTCTGTTATCAGCGCATTACAAAGGAAAAGACACAGAGGTGTATTAACCGGGTCTTATCTGACAGATGTCAAAATCACTCTTACAGCAGCTAAAGGAAATATCAAGCACACATCTGGCGGTGATTTCTTTCAGGCTTCTTCCAGAGCGGTAAGACAGGCTTTAATGAAAGCCGATAATATTCTCTTAGAACCATATGATTCTTTTACATTAACATTGCCTTCTGAATCCTTATCCAGAGCTCTGTATGATCTTGAAAGTAAAAATGCCAGTGTGGAAGTTAATGATAATGGTAATGGTACAATGACGATAAAGGGAAGAGGACCAGTCCGTACCCTTATGAATTATCAGGATGATGTCATTGCCTATACCCATGGCAAAGGCAGATTTAATGCAGTACTGAATGGATATGACATCTGTAAAGATGCCGAGAAGATTATAGAAGATATCGGCTATGATCCTGAGATGGATCTTCATAACCCTGCAGATTCGGTATTCTGTGCTAATGGCAGCGGGTATACCGTACCATGGGATAAAGCAGATCCTTTGATGCACATTCAGCTAAAGAAAGGTGAGTCTGCCCCATCTTCACAGAATATCCGCTATAAAGTCAGTGATGATGATCTGGGCTATATCATGGAGATGACTTCCGGAAGAAACAGGAACGAAGAAAAGATCCAGGCCAGAAAGAGAAAAGAAGAACAGGAAAAGAAGGAAGAGGAAAAAGCTTTAAGAAAAGTAAAAGCAGAGAAGAATCTTCCGGAGTTATTAATTGTAGATGGCTATAACATGATCTACAGCTGGGACAGCCTGAAAGATATAGCCTATGAAGATCTTTCTCTTGCAAGAGACAAGCTGAATGAATATCTGTTTAACTATATCCCGTATCTGGATCATCCGATTGTTGTTGTTTATGATGGTTATAAAGTTAAAGATAATACCGGTTCAAGACAGACTAAGGGAGATCTTACAGTCATCTATACAAAAGGTGGGGAAACTGCCGATGCCTGGTTAGAGAAGTCATCCTATGATCTGAAAGGTAAATACAGAGTCACTTATGCAACAAGTGATGCATTGATACAGAATGCTGTCTTCTCACAAGGAGGCATGCGTATGCCCGCAAGACAATTAGAAGATCTGTTGAAACAGAAAGGTGTTATTCTTTCCTGATTGAAATCAGGAGAGAATAAACACCTTTTTTAAAGATACAAGTTCTTTCTTCTGAGATTTGTATAGGGTTTTGCATTTCTTGCTTTGGAAGCTTCAGGAAGATTAACATCCGTTATTAACAGTTCTTCCTGATGCGAGGCAATTGCCTGTAATGTGCCATTGTAATCACTGACCAGGGATTCCCCTGAAAAAACCATATCTTCTTCCTTGCCAACCCGGTTGCACATGGCAATGTTTACACTGTTCTGGAAAGCCTGCACACGTATTTCCCATTGGAACAGATCTGATGGCTCTTCTGTAGTATTAGCAGTTGGGATCAGTATTAATTCAGCTCCCTGTAATGCTTCCGTGCGAATGCTTTCCGGATAGTGTCTGTCAAAGCAGACAACGATACCGATCTTTCCAAACTTTGTATCTGTCACAACAAACCCTTCTTCAGAAGGTGTGTAATAACTCTGTTCATAGAACTTGTCACATTGAGCTATATGAACCATTTTCTGTCTTCCAATGATGAATCCATGATCATCAATGAGAAGACTCATGTCATAGCATTTACCATTTTCTTCTATATAGAAATTCGGTGATGCATGGATTCCATACTTCCTGCATGCATTGCATATGCCGGTTATATACGGACTATCCATATGCATGATATATGGAGATACATCTTTGTCAGGATGCTGGGGAAAGAAGGGACTTAACTGAATCTCCGGGAACAGAATCAGATCAGCATTCTTATCAGATGCTTCTTCAATGAAAGCAATGGTCTTTTTGTAATTGGATTGTAAGTCAGCAGACATACACATCTGTGCTAATGCCAGTTTCATAAACAGCCTCCGGTTTTTTATCATGATAACTTTTCAAAAGAATGATGCAAGAGTCAGTTTCATATTCACAAATGTAACAAAATAATTGACATCAGAACTTTACAAGGTTATATTCTTGCTGCAAGATGAAATGATAAGCATTACATCTTGAGGAGGCGGCTATGCAGATATCCACAAAATTTACGATTGCCATTCATATACTTGCGGCAACAGAATACTTTGGAAGAACAGAAAAGGTAACCAGTGAATTGCTTTCTTCAAGCATTGGTTCTAATCCGGTTATTATCCGTAATATCATGTCTGATCTGAAGAATGCAGGTTTAATAGACACAAAAAGAGGTACTGGTGGAATAACCATCACCAGACCATTAGATCAGATCAGCTTTTATGATGTTTATGAAGCTGTAGAGAAGAATAAAGAAGAACTGTTTAATTTCCATGAAAATCCAAATCCGGAATGCCCGGTTGGCGGTAACATTCACAAAGCGCTGGATGGAAAACTGGAGAGTGCACAGAAAGATTTTGAGAATGATTTAAAGAAATATAAAGTCAGTGATGTTGTTGAAGATATCCATCATCTGGCTGATCAGAAGTGAGGTGGAAATATGTATTTTCACAATTCTGATGCATATATTTCAAAAGGATCAGAACGTTCTTTTGATAAGAATATACAGATTTTAAAAGACCGGCTGAATAAAGCAGATGCTGTAGTAATAGGGGCCGGTTCCGGCTTGTCTACAGCAGCCGGATACACCTATACCGGTGAAAGATTCAAACGGTATTTCTCTGATCTTGAAAAGAAGTATGACTTTCATGATATGTATTCCGGTGGCTTTTATCCCTATTCTTCTATGGAAGAATTCTGGGGATTCTGGTGCAGATACATCTGGATCAACCGGTATGCACCGATTCCTTCTGATCTTTATAATGAATTATTTAATCTGGTAAAGGATAAGGATTACTTTGTTTTAACTACAAATGTAGATCACTGTTTCCAGAGGGCAGGTTTTGACAAACACAGACTGTTTTATACACAGGGTGACTATGGATTGTTTCAAAGCAGCAACCCGCATGGAGCATCTAAATTCAAGACTTATGATAACTATGAAATCATAAAGAATATGGTACTTTCAGAAGGATTTGAAATAAGTGAGAACAATGATCTTTTAATACCAGAGAATAAAGAGATCAAAATGACAGTTCCTTCTGAATTAGTTCCTCATTGCTCTGATGATGGAGAACTGATGACAACAAATCTCCGTGGAGATGACACATTTGTTGAAGACAAAGGGTGGCATATTGCGGCGAAGCGTTATGATGATTTCATGAATCGTCATCATGATCTGAAAGTTTTATTTATCGAAGCAGGTGTTGGTGGAAATACACCTGTGATCATAAAATATAACTTCTGGAGAAAAACTTATGAGTGGCCGCATGCATCATATGCATGTCTGAACTATGGAGAGGCTTTTGCGCCGGATGAGATTAAGTCAAAATCAATTTGTATCAACGGCGACATAAAAGATATAGTTCAGCAGCTGGAAAATCAATAAGAACAGACTGCATCAAGGCATTTATCTGATCCTGATTAAGGTATCAGTTGAACGCCTTTTTATGTATTAACGGAGGTGCGGGATGAATTTATCAGATACCAAAACTGCTGATTACCGATGAAAAATTCGCTATGATCGCTACAGAGGCAAAACTTTTTTATATTCGCTCATGCTTGATTGTGCAGGTTTATCGACTGGAATGGATGACTGATGATGAAGGAAGAGCCTGCATCGTCTATATCTAAGAACAGATCATGGTGTTTTCAAAATATACCAATAATTCGCATAGAAAGGGACCAGTGGGGTCCTGGTCACAACCCTTGTGCGTTATGTTATATTGTAGCTGCGACAAACATCCATGGCACCGGAACCGGAAAACAGGTTCCGGAAGCTGATTTTAAAAAGTATCGCAATAGCTGCGCATGCATTTCCTGGATCTTTGATCACAACGGCATGCCTTGTTCAATGGATGAAGCGTGAGATGACCGGCCGGGAACAGTTGAAAAACTTTATAAACAAGTCAGCAAACGGCTGTTTGAAAAAGGAGAATAAAAGTATGAAAAGGCTGATTACAATAGAAGAACATTATTCTTCAGTAAAAATTAATCAGAAAGCAGATGAAATGCTTACTAAGGACGGACTGAAAGCAGGATTCAATGCTGCGAGAGGATATGGTGAAGAAACGATGCGCCTGCTTCAGAACATTGACGATGAAAGAATTGCCTATATGGACAAAGCCGGTATTGACATGCAGGTGATATCACTGCCCGGTGGTCCTTCCGTTCTGGATGCGAAGTATTCCATCCCTCTTTGCAAAGAGGCAAATGATGAAATGGCTGATCTGACTTCCAGATATCCGGGCAGATTTGTTGTACTTGCCAATCTGCCTCTGGCAGATGGCAATGCCATGGCCGTCGAACTTGAAAGATGCGTGAAGGGAAAGCATTTTGTCGGTGCTATGTTGTCAGGGCATTATCATGGCATTCCGTATGATGATTCTTCCTTTGAACCATTGTATGCAAAGGCAGAGGAACTGGATGTCCCGTTATATCTGCATCCTGGTCTGGTTGATCAGTCTGTGCAGGAAAAATATTACAAGGGAT
>CAZHUX010000062.1:0-10005 GCA_964535445.1 uncultured Galactobacillus sp.
CTTACAATAAAGAAGCAGGCTGACTCCATCATGGAATCAGCCTGCTTTACGATTTCTATTCATCTTTCTTATGACGCATTACCAGAAGAAGGATTGCACATGCAATAATCACACCACCTGCGATATAAAAGATGGTTGTACCAATACCACCGGTACTTGGCAGCAAACTGCCAGGTTTGTTTTCTATTGTTACTGACTTTTCAAGGTTGGCTTTTGTAAAGGCATCCTTACTATTAGCATTATTTATCGTGATTTCCACGGTGTTTGCCTTATTGTATCCATCAGGAACTGTGCTTTCAACCAAAGTATATGTGCCATTTGCAAGACCAGCGAAATTCAAAACGTTGTTTTCCGAGGTCGTTTTAAGCTCTGTGATCTGCCTTCCTAATGCTGCTTTCAGCGTTGCATCATCAACGACTCCATTTTCATCATCACCAAGCTTAACCCATGAGATACTGGCTGGCTTGGATGATGTTGCTTCGTTATATTTATAATATTCGTAAGGATTCCCGAATTGACCATTTCCTCTTCTTAAGACGAATCCGGCAACCGGGTAATTGCTTGTCACATTTTCAAAGGTCTTTGTCAAAGAAATTACCGCATTGTATACCTTTGTCGTTGACTCTTGTGTTGTATCATTCTTATCACCATAGGTTACCTTTGCCGTATTGGTTCCGTTTCTATTACCTGGATTATCTGTACTATCTCTTAAAGCATCAGATGTTACTGTTGCATAATATTGAATTTCAATTGTGTAACCGGCCTGCAATTTAGAAAGCCCTGCCTGCATAAAACGGATATCAAACGTATCTCCATCAGACGGATTAGTGTCAATAACATAATCTGTATTTTGAACAAAACCAATAGAATTTCTGGTAGGTTCGTTTTCTTCATCACCACCGGTAAAAGGTGTAAATGCACTAACAGTGACCGTATTATCCAATTTTAGGCCAGCTCCCATCTTATCATGGTAGACATAATTCTTAGCTCCTGCACCCACGGTAATGGTTGATCCAAATTGAATCGTGGAACCAATCTCCGCAATAGCGTTTTTACCCGAATTACCATTGCTGTCAAGCGATCCCGTTTGTATATCAGTATTATTATCTGCATACGGGGCATATGTTATAAGTTTATCCACACTTGGCACGGTGTTCTTATCCTGCACAGTTGCATTATGGTTTGCACTGTCAATTGTAACCACGGTACCTGTTGTTGTGGTGATGTAGTAATAACCATCATCAACATTGGAAGCAGTATAATTCGTTGCTCCGGATGTTTTAGTGGCTGTATAAGTTGGTTCAGTTGGTGTTTGAGAATTCAGGTTATAAATTGCAGTCACATATTTTCCGATAGCTGTAACCGCATCACCTGTAAGTGATCTTTTATGTGTTGTTGCATCTTCCGTATAAGCACCAGACACTGCACTGACATTTCCAACTGCATCTACCGTAAAATATGTACCCATGCCGGAATTAGTCCAAGCTTCTTCTAAAGTGGTATGACCATTAAGCAGCTTATAGCTTATACCGCTTCCATTTCCAGTTCCCTGGAACACTTTATAGATTTTGTAATCCTGGGCCTTTTCGACGCCAGATGGGGGGGTAATCGTAATGGTTCCCGAACCTTCAGCCATGACTGGAACAGCATTCATGCCTATAACTGTACATGCCATGACAAATGCTGTTATAACAGCAAGTAACCTTCTGATTGAATTTTGTATTTTCTTTTTCATTCAGTATTTTCTTCTTCTCTAATCTTCAATAAACTGCAGCAAATTCATGCTGCACTGTTCTTTCTTCTCATCAACAGTATGATTGTCCCGATAATCAGAATACCACCTGTTACATAGAACACAGTTGTTCCAATACCGCCAGTAGACGGTAATACTGTTCCAGCCTGGTTCTCTACCTGTACACCACCAGATGTATACTTTCCACTCTTTGGACCAGCATCTGATCTGTTATCAGCTCCAACAGTCACCGTTGCATACCTTGCAGTATTAGCTGTTCCGTTTCCTACTGTAATGCCATTTGTTTCAACAACAACTTTCACATTGGAAGTGATCTTGTTATATCCATCCGGAGCCTTTTCTTCAACAAGATAATAAGTTCCTGTTGCAAGGCCTCCAATCCTAACATCGCCTGCTTTGATGGTATCGGTTGTAGTATTTGCTGTAGTCTTCTCATCAGCGGTTGCTACACGGTAATTGTAGACCAGGCCCTTGTTAGTATCGGAATCTGATTCTCCAACATTCTTTGTTGTTTCTACAAAGGAGATAGGATCTCCGGTTAGTTCTGTACCTGCTTCATTTGCTTTATACAGCTTGAATGTTGCATAGGAACCATCTGTTCCGATTCCACCTGTACTTGTGTTATATCCAAGGATATTCTTATCCTTATCCGTCTTTACAAGATCAAATCCATAAGGTGTTACCCGTACCTCATGGAATGGAGAAGTGTATTGTTCATAGGTTAGCTGGACACGGTTCTTCTCTGCACGTTCATTCTGAGCATTGCCGTTAAGAGTTGCTTTGTAGTAAAGAGTGAAATCGTAAGTGTTTTTATCTTCGGTTCCATAACCCGCTGCACGCTTTAAAAATCGCATGAGATCCTGCGGCATGTTAACCATGTACTTTTTATATTTCAGTCCAGTGGAAGAATTGCTCCAAACATTTCCGTTTTCATCATATGTTCCCTCAGATTGTGTCCACCCAGCACTGTATGTTGAAAAGCTATCGTTAGTGATATTTTGCCCCCAAGGACTTATATTGTAGTTTTGAAAAATGCCAGAAGCACCAATCGTATTGCCCAAAGCAAAACCGGCTTCATCAATAACAGCGAGAATACTATTATTACTCGTATTCAACGTTAAACCTTCACTGACAAGATCAGTAATAATAATCGGATGATCACAGTCCTTTGGAATAGTGACAGGGACTTTATAATAGATTGAGTCACTGATGCTCGCAGAAAGAGCTGCACTGGAATAAGAAACATCAGGCATATGATAATTACTGTTGCTGTCAGAAGTAGGCTGTCCTCCTCCATCTGTTAAGCTCTGTTGTTTATCAATTGAAGGAAAAGGTGTCTTATCATTAATGGTGATGCTAGGATGTGTTGTATCAATGCCTGCTGCGGAGCCAACATATGTGGAAATGTAGTAATAGCCATATTCGGAAACTTTTACATGAGCCGTCTTATTTGGACCCGTAATGGAAACAGTACCAATTTTAGTATATTTATCGACATTTTCCTTCTTACTGAGTTCAGAAACCATGTTGCTGTTCAACTGAGAAGTTGTTGAGTCCTCATGCCAGTCAGTATAGTAGTAAATGGTTTGACCTCTATACGTTGTTGAAGTTTGTTCACGAGTGTAATACTTTACATTCCCACCACTATCAACATCGAACTTTGAAAGAGCAACACTATCCGACCCGGTATCATATACAGGAAGTTCTAGCCCGTTAGGAATCGTTGTGTAAGAAGTTCCTCCAGAAGAGGTTGTAGCATTAAAGACCTTATAAATTGTATAAGTAATGGTATCGTCATCCGTGATACCTGAGGATGGTGTAGTGATGTTGATGATCTTATCGTTTGCTGTTATTTCGGCATCTGTAGCAATACTCACACTACCGGTGACTGTCACATCACCTGCTGCAGCATTCACATCTACTGTTTCTGTTCCTATACTTATTCCAACAGTCATAATGACTGTCATAATCATGCATAATGTTTTCTTAATCCAGTTCAAAAGACTATTTCTCCATTTCAATTGGCACATTATTTTAACATGCATGTATGTGATAAGTATCTGAACATTTGAAAGTAAATTAATGTATGCGCTTTCTTTCTTTACAAGATATAGTAAATGTTTAATCTTTTAGGTTGCAATAACTCTGACATACTCCCACGAATAAGCCAAGGAATTCTAATCATCAGCAAATCGTCCTTAACGTCCTCGTTTGATAGCTATTTATTTTGTCACAAAGCTCGATGTTTTTTCACTAGCATTTGCAGATAATTAATAAAAGCCAGCATGCATTTAAGGTTTATAACTGAAAATAACATTACCCTGGAAGTAATTCTGACCATGCCTGAAAAGCAATATAAAGAGGATGAGTCAGTCAATGATTCAATTCATCCTCTTTACAAACATGCTGTTATCAAAGTGAACCAGATGGCCGTACTGTGCTTGCACAGGTTAAACACAAGACGTTACAGGCATTCGGAAGGATGTTGAGGCTGACAGCCAGCATAAAAACGCATTTATAAGTTTTACAGTGCTGGATGACTCTTGTCATCCAGTACTTTTTTACTTGAGACCCAGCATAAACAAGTGAAGATATCGTCACGGAAAATGATTTCACATCTGTAAGCTCCGGTTTCAGTTCGTGGCTGATCTGGAAGTAAAATAACATTCAAAATTGTATTGCACATTCTCCTGCTACATGTCCTGCCCATGCTACAAATAAAATTGCAACTTTAGGTTGGAATATAAAAACGACACAGAGCACCTGCCCTATGCCATTTGAATAATGAATCAATTAGAGATTCTGATTACCTATTATTATCAACATTATAAAGGTTCTTTTTACAGCAAAACATCATCCTGTGTTTGTCAATTGATGTTCTCCTGCAGATTCTCCTTGCAGATAAACTCTCCTTTGTGTGGATGCTTCTGCTTAAAGAGTTTGTATTCATGCGAATACAGTTGATGCGGTACATGTGTTGGAGAAATACGATAGTAAGTCCTGTTATACTTTTGAATTGAAGAAGCAAGGATCTGTTCAGTTGATTCAAGCTGAAGAATAGCCTTGTGAATCTTTGCTCCTTTCAATTCAATTAGATAAATGCTGCAGAGATCCTCTTCCGTAATAATCCAGTCACATTTGTTAACACTTTGATCTTTTATTACTTCACCATCCACAAGATACTGCCTGACCTTATGTCCTTTTCTGTTAACAGCAGTGTATTTTGATCTTGTACCCGGATCAATACAAACAATCACTTTTGCCCTTTGCGGACAATGAGAACGATAATTATCCAGTTTCAATGACATACATCAGTCCTCCGTATCTCCCAGCGTACATTCAATGATCTGATCATATTCATCATTGATAACAGATGAAATGGCATCCAGTTTATCATTGTTCATCTGATGCAGTTCATCATCCTTGATGTTTTCAATAGTCCCGTTCTTTACAAACAGAGCAGTCCACTTGTCATAATCTGTCCACAGTGTATCTGGAATAATCTTTTTAAGCTTTTCCTTCTGCTTTCTGGAATATGCACTGTTAGAAGCAATCAATATATTATTGAATTCTCCTAGAATATAAGGACTATGTGTAGTCACTATTATCTGCATACCTTCATGTGCCGCAAGCATCATCAGATCTGCCATGTATTTCTGGGATTCCGGGAATAAATTCAGTTCTGGTTCTTCTATGATGAAACATGTCTTCTTCTTATTAGCAAGATAGTAATAGATAAGATTAATGATCCATACAGATGACTGCTGTCCACTGGAAGCATAGTTCATTCTGACATAATCATTCTCTTTATCACTGAGAACCAATCTTTCTTCACCATTACTGAACTGATAGCTTCCATTTAAAATATGTTTACTTAATTCCTGAACATGTTTCAAGACAGGATCATGATCACCCTGATAATCATTAAATCCTCTTAATCCATTAGAAAACCCTGGTTTCAGAACAGGAATAAGACGTATGAAATCCTGTGTACATTCATCAATCATTCTTTTTCCATTGTCATCTAATGTAGAGTAGAACAAAAGATATTGTTCCCCTAACAATGTAATCAGACTTCTTCCGGCAGGAATATAAACAGTCTGATATGGATCTGAAAATAATAGTTCCAGTTCCTTTAACTTATCCTCTGTTTCTTCATTAGAGAGACTGGTATTATTCTGTATTTCTTCGATTTTCTGGTAAATGTTATCACTGAAATGAATTTTCAGATAATTCGGTACATTGTAATAATGGTCTTTCTGACTTAATGTAATGCGGATATATGTATCTTCATTATAGTTACACTCAAGATTCATATGTATATTCATTCCATATGAAGTACCAAAGGTGTTTATGAATTTAATTCTGGCAGCCTGCCTGCACTTACTTAATAAATCTTCATCAGTATTGGTTCCCTGAACACGATTCATCACATACTGATGTATCTGTCTGGATAAATCATTCTTTAAAGTACGGAAGTAATAGACAGTTTTAGCAATTGTACTTTTCCCCGATGACTGGAAACCAGTTAATACTGTAATCTGGTTCAGATCTATATTTGCCTGTTCAACAGGACCAAGATGATTGATATGTATATTCATAATATATTACTTCCTCTCAATATGGTGATATTCAAAATACTGAATTAGTTATTCATTGATGTCTTTTTAAATTATACACATAATATACGTTATTGCTGCCGGCACTAAATACCGTTCTCCATCAGATGATACACACGGCACTATAAGACAGATTTTCTGAAACAGTGCTGGTGTATCAGCAATTCTGACAGTTACTTTTCTTTCTTACTCTATAAACGATACTTTTTGACGTTATTAATTCTTTCCTTAACAGAAGTTTTTTGTCCGGTATTCTTTAAGTTGAATATTCAGAAGGTTAAGCAAGATAATGTTTATTTTAAGAGAAACGAACATTAATTACATTTTTTCCTGCATACATGTTTTTCGTTTGATACTTTGTCATTCATCTCTTCAATGTTCATTTTGCTTTTGAACTAACCGAATTGGATGAATTTTGTATCTTTAAAGGTTTGATATTCTTTTAAATCTTCAAGCAATCTCAGATATATCTTTCTTGAAGAATCTCTTATGTCAGCAAAAAATATATAAACCTATACAAATGCAGGCACAAATCGCTGTAATAAATAGCATCAATTGAATCGATTATATGAGTGATTAACAATATACTTTCATGAGGCAAACTAATCAATCATCTTTTGCTATCATTTGGAACCTTGCTTTTCAATTTCTCTCTTAAGGTATCACGTACTCTCAACTCATCACAGTTTTCATCTGCATAAGTTTTTATTATGTTTCCATCTCTTCGAAACTTTAGATTTTGCATAGATTTAAATCTATTAATTTTCCTAAGAATATTACATGGCACTATACCAATCTCATTTAAACTGAGCCAAATTATCCAAATGTAAATAACAATAAAGACTGTTATTATCGTAAAAAGTAACCATGGGTGTGGCAGCAGATTCCACCATTTCACAACAAAATAGTTAAAAACTACGCCTGTTGCGATGAATATGCAAGAAACGACAATCGATACAATGATGAATATTATGTAAAGCCCTTTTAACGATACGTAATATTTAATGTTCGAATAATAACTAACTGAATAAAAGTTCTCTCCTTTAAGCCTACCTGTAAAAGTTATTATGTTATCTTTATTGTTTTTCTGACCTTCCAAGACAAACACAGCTCCCTTTTTGGGAAGAAGCATATCAAAAGTAATATTAAAATGTGTGCTAGGACCTTCATTATCTATCTGAAGTGTTGTTACATCATTCATATAAATTTGTTTTAATGTAACTGGCATAGTCGTTTTTAGTTCTAATTGACCTTTATAAATATCGTCCCAGTATATTGTTTGCGTTGAAGAGTTCCAAAAGGATAATACTGAAACGTTTCCATCTTCTGATGAATCCGTGCGGAATTTTATCGATTTATGATCTTTATGAAAAAAGGTAACTAATGTAAGAACTATTCCAAGCGAAGCAAGTATATTACTATACGATGAAATATCATCAATAAAATCTTCATTCTTTTCTTTTTGCTTAGTTGAAGACTCTTCGCCATTCATCTCTGAGGTTTCTGCCGCATAAATTGAAATTGTCATCAAAGCGAAAAATGTCAAGAATAATGCAACTATTTTCAGCAAATTACTGGTGTGACGTAAGTATTTTATCATATTTACTATTTCCTCCTTGAAAAGAAATAATTATCTTCTAAATAAAAGCGTTCACACAAAGTAAAGCATCAACTTTAGTATCTTCTTGAAATGGAATTAAAGTACCTTCTGTGTTGATCAGAAATGATGAAGCATTTCCTTCATGATTTCTGATCAGCAGGTTAAACCCATTTTATGGGTTTAACACTTGCCAAATATGATTTCTTTTAAACTATTTTACAATCATAAATTGTTGGATGGAATAAATTTATTGCTTAAGCGTTACTCTTCATACGATTAATCAGCAAGACTGCTGCAACAATGACGATTGCACCACCTGCTACATAGAAGATTGTAGTACCAATACCACCAGTGGATGGAAGAACGGATCCCTTGTTGTTATGAATCTCTGGACTGGCAACTGGTTGAGAGTTTTCTTGTGTTGTAGACAATGTAATTGTTCCATTTGTAGCGCTTTGTGCCGTTGTTCCATCATTTACTTTAAAGTTATAGGTGACGGTACTTGCTGACTTTGAAGCAGTAATATCAACTTTAACCGCATTAGCCAGCTTATTATATCCATCAGGTGCCTCAGTCTCGATCAGATAGAATGTACCCTGATCAAGACCCTTAAATGTCGCTGCTGTTCTGCTTGCCTTTCCAGTGGTGCTATCGATTGTGTAAAGCTTACCGTCAGAGCCGGTAATGAACTCATCGCCCTTGTTCTCATCTGACTCTGTAATCCAAGTCACCTTATTGTTTGTCGAATCGTACTTATAATATTGATTTGTACTATTCTCTGTTCTGTAAAGCTTGAACTTTGCATCCGGCACTTTTGTGGCATTTTTTGTAGCATCCACCTTATCTACATTGATATCAATATCAACAACATAGGTCTTCTTATCCGGTGTATCAGATGTTGTGTTGCTATACGGATCGTTTGAATACGTAACTTTAGCTGTATTTGTCTCAAAGTTTGTTGTCAGCGCATTCTGGTTAACAACTGCAGAATATTCAGCTGTGATTGCTGTTCCTTTTGTAATATCAGCATTTGCAGTTGTCTTCTGTAATGCTGCAAACGGGATCTTGATTGTGATGTTCTGGCCAGAAACTGTTACCTTGACTTTTCCTGCACCCGCATTTACATCATCGGTATAGTGTGTAAGAGTATTATTGCCAATTTTAACCACAATACTATCAGCAGTTGGAGTAGTCAGTCCTTTGCTAAGAGTATCATGGAATTCAAATGTGTAATCGGTATAACCTGTCAGATCCGGAACATTTGATGTCAGTTTGAAGGAAACCTTATCTCCGATCGAAGCTGTAGCAGTGGTTCCTTCATTATTCTTCGTAGAATCTTTGTCAATAATGTTGTCTGTAGACGCCTCATTGGAGCCTTCTGCCACACCAGTGATCTTCTTATCGATAGACGGAATGTCAGCCTTTGGATTCACTGCAGGAGACGGATCTTCATTTGTTACCATAACAGCGGATTCAACAGTCTCAGAATCTTTTGGATCCTTCGGAGAAGCATTACCAGTAACAATATAATATCCTAATCCTGCATCATCATTGTCAAGATTAATAGTTGCAGTTTCTTCACTTGCCGTTGCTGTCTTCTTGTATGTTGTGCTTTCTCCAATAGTAGTATCAACAGAAGACAGATATGGCTGAATTGCATCAGCAAAAGCACGTACAGCGCTTGCGTCAAATGTCCCCTTAGCAGTCACATTAAGCTTTGTTGAATCTCCAGACGGAGCTGTGAATGTGAAATATGTTCTAAGCACATCTGAAAGGTTAGAAGGTGTTGTTCCTGCCGCCAAAGCCGTTGTCAGATCAGCACTATAGAATGGGCTGGAAGTAGACAGTGTATACGCGTATGCTGTTTTATTTGAGTTCTGCGTCGAATCGAACAGCTTGTATGCCGTATACGTTTTGCCATTGATACTAATGTGATTATTGGTATTTATGATGGTAATTGAGTGGGGTGTTGCCGCCATAACCGGCACAGATCCACCTACTATTAAACCTACAGCCATTATCAAAGCTGTAAG
>CAZHUX010000063.1:0-10001 GCA_964535445.1 uncultured Galactobacillus sp.
CTGTGATACCTCTTTGTTTTAAGGCATCCACTGCTTTATGTGCATAGTCTTCAATACTTGTGAAATCCGTATTCTCATCTGGATCATGACCATCTGCGCCGGCTAAGAATACATGAAAGTATTTACTTAGCTTTCTTGCGGCTGGAAAGAATACCCATACAGGTTCTATGGCACATTGAAACATCAGTAATGTACGGGTATTATTTTCTCCACATTCATAGATTCTCATACCATCTCCTGTTAGCTATATCTAACTAAGAAAATAGTATCATGAATCTATGCGTATTTCATGATTATTATGGAAGGACCAGGCATAGGCAGTAATGGATTTATCAGGATAAAGAATATGCAGTGCTTTCTTATATTCCAGTAACTGATCTGTATATCTTTCTTTTATGGTATTGTCATCCGCATGATCTGTTTTAAAGTCAATTAAGATAATGTCTGAATCTCCGATTGCCACAAAGTCCATGGACCCGGTCATACGTTCTGTATCTGTCTGGATATAGAAAGGATATTCTTTATGAATCTCTCTTGTTAAGCAGGATTGATAGAGAGAAGAGGAAGAAAAAGCCAGAAGCTTCTTTTTATCATTTTCTCTTAAGCCATAGGTATTCAGATCTTCCATCGTCCATGTTCTGTCAGGGAGGCTTTCTATGGTTTCATGCATCATGGTTCCATAGTTTGTGCCGGTTGGCTGATCTAATGGCGGTAAGGCATGCACTTCCAGAGAACTAGGTGTATGCAGGGAAGGAATCATGGAAGGCTTTACAGTTAAAGAAGGAAGAGAGTCAGAATAGACAGGCTGCTTATAAGTGAGTTTCTCTACCTGTGTATCCTGTATATGAATAATATTCATGTAAGGATCGTTATACATGCCATTAAGGATTAAAGAGGTCATGCCTTTGCGGTCAGACAGTAAGCTTAAATCTATATGATCATGATATGTGATGTCTTTCTTTGTTGTATCAACAATGAATAATCTCTTTTCAGCACGGGTTACGGCAACATAGAGAAGTCTGGTAAATTCTTCCAGATCTTCTATATTACTGCGATGGGTAATGGCTGTACGCATGACGGTTGGACGCTTCGCTCTGTATGGCATGGTCAGATGACTGATACCCAGTTTCAAAGTGTCATCAATGATGACCGGATTGGAACTGTCTGAGAAACGGTTCAGACTGGTACTCCATAAGAAAACAATCTTATACTGTAATCCCTTGGACTGATGGATGGTTGTAACAGTGACGACATCATCATCTTTGCCTTTGGACATGGCTTCTGAGGATTTCTCATCTTCACCAGCATTCATGATGTCAAGAAATGACTGCAGAGAATCTGTACCTGCATTCATTTCTTTTTCAAATAAGAAGTCAAAGTTTGCTTTCTGATGATCGTCGAGATGGATGTAGAAATCATGCATATCAGCTAATGCACTTAACATAGCCGCTATTCCCTTTGTGTCTGCGGTATCTTTTAATTGTTTCAGGTCATCGAATACAAAAGGATATTCACTCTGAATCCCCTGTAAGTAAGAAGGATAGTTTATTTTTAACTGTGCTAACTGTTCATCTGTACACTGGTACAGAGGACTTGTTAAGACACTGGTTAAGGCTATGACATCTTCATGATTTAACATGGCTCTGACTAGGGCAGATACGGACTGGCATAAAGAAGACTGATAGAAGCCTTCTCTTGCGTCAATGTCATAGGGAATGCCGCAGGCATCGAAGACAGAACGGATAACAGGCTTATCCTGATGAGAACGCACCAATATCGCAAAATCATGAAAGGTAAGAGATGGATCTTCTTTCATCATGCTTAATATCTTTGAAGCGATCCATCTTGCCTTCTTTTCCTTAGGAGAATAGTCATCCTTGTTATCAGAGTCAATATGGATTAAGGCAAATGTGGCAGGAACTATGTCTTCTTCCTGTTCTTTTCTGCCGACAGTTACTTCATCTCTTTCGGTATAGGTATCCTGACATCCTTCTACATTCATGATGTTATGAAAGAGATGGTTGGTAAACTGGACAATAGAGTTCATGGAACGGTAATTATGCGTTAAGGTGATCTGATGCGTATGAGGATCTTCCATGATATTGCGCATTAACTGAGGTCTGGCCTGACGGAAACGGTAGATAGACTGTTTAACATCACCTACCCGGAACACATTGTTATCTTTCGCAATTAAGTCAATGATGGCATTCTGTAATTCAGAAGTATCCTGGAATTCATCTATCATGATTTCATCAAAGGAATCTCTGAGAATGGAAGCTGCTGTACCGTTGTTTACGGTTAATATGTCATAGGCATACCTTTCCATGTCAGAGAAATCCATGCATGCATCTTTTCTTTTTAAAGCTTCAAATCGATTCCACACATCTTCTGCTAAATCAATCAATGATTTATTGATCTGATATAGATCATTGTGATCTCTGACTAATAAAGATTCATCATAGAGATCAGAAGCCAATGCCTTACAGTCTTTGTTAAAGGCATTGCGTACTTCGGTATATGGTTCATTCTTTCCGTTGGCAGATGTTTTTATTAGTAACATGGAACATACACTGTTACAGTAGAGACTCCAGTTATGATCGTTTAATGCATTGATACAGTTGATGATGGCATTATGTTTTGATTCCAGGGTTTCAGACTTGATCTTTTCATCATCCATACCGTATTTCATCATGAGGGATAATTCACTGTCGATCTGTTCAAGTCTGATCTTAAAACTGTCAAAGTAAGCATTTAATACTTCTTCAGGAAAGTCTTTTAAATGCTTTACTGGTTCATAGGTATGACGTGCTTCTTCATACCACCTGGAAGGATTCATGCCTGCCTGGGCATGCTTGTTAATATCATCAATGATATCTTTTAAAGTGTCATAGTCTTCAGAGCGGGCAGAGAAGTATTCTGAAAGAGATAAAGCTTCTTCATGATGATTATCAATAAAGGACTGCAGGGCTTCTTTGTAAGCAGTATTCAGATAGAGTTTATCCTGTCCTTCATTGAGAATGTTCTTTGAGGTAGCCGGATCCAAACCTATGAGAGAGAAGTATTTCTGAATGATGGTAAGGCAATAGGAGTCTATAGTTGTAATGTGGGCTGCCTCTAATTCTATTAACTGTGATTCCAGCCATTGTTTTGTGTCAGGATCTTCAGTGGTCTGATAGATTTCATGCAGGGAACCTGCGAGTCTTTTCTTCATTTCTGCGGCAGCTGCCTGGGTAAAGGTCAATGCCAGTATACGGGAAACACGGATATGGTCTTTGACAACTCTTTTGGTTAAACGTGCTACTAATACACCTGTCTTGCCGGCTCCGGCAGAAGCTGACACAAGTATATTGGTTCCGGTAGTTTCTATGGCATCTGTCTGATTCTTATCGTATTGCATTATTTCTGTATCCTCAGTTTTTCATCATTCATGACAAGTGGCTTTTCTTTACGCTTCTGACCCTGATAGCGGCATATACAGTGATAGTCACAGAACTTACATGCATTCTCATCTGGATCCAGAGAGATGTTTCCACCTGTTAACTGGTTATAGAAGTAATCATAGAGTTCTATGATGCATTGTCTTGTCATTTCATAGTCATAAGGAAGATTAATGGAAGTGATATGAGAAGAGGTATGATCTAATTTGGTTGTATCTTGGACAAAGGTCCATCCCTTTAAGGTACTGTTATCCAGAAAACGCTGTTTCTCTGATTCTTCATCAAAGTCATAAGGATCTACGGATTTGGCAGATGCCTTATAAGCAGGTACTTCATATGTCTCTGCTTTCAGGGAATCATAGTAAGCACCTGCAGGTTCCATGTGAAAGAGATCTGAGGCAATGATCAGGTAAGACAATAACTGTAATTGTGTACCTGCTTTGACAGAGGTTTCAGATAATTTATGTAAAGAGGATTTATAGTCTATGATTCTTAATGACTGATTGTCAAAGGTATCAATCCTGTCTATTGTTCCTCTTAAGAGAACATGATCTGTGATCTTTTCTTTAAACTTATATTCTTCCTGAAACGGTTTATAGGAAGTTGAAGCTTCCATGACTTTCAGAAACTCCATTGCCTGTAATAATCCATCCAGCATGCGTTCTTTTGTTAATAAGACACAATCTTTTTCATCCGGATGTAGTGTCTCTAATACATGGAAAGAAGGTTCCAGCATTGTCTCAAGTTCTTCTTTTGTGATAGATGGATAATCCTTTCCTTTTTCCTTTACAGACTGTTCCATAATGGCATGCTGGATAGTACCGATACTGTTGGCTGCCAGAGAGGCAGTATCCTGCTTCCTCACTTTCAAACCGGATTGTATGAAATAGGCATAAGGACAGGAGAACCATTTCTCTATGGTAGAGATGGAACCTGTTACGGTATTGTCTTTACTGAATAAATGTATGGCTGTATCAGGAGATAAATGATGGACAGGATCTGATACAGGTTTGACTGTTTTCAGATTCCATTTTTCCTGAGGTAAATGATATGTATTTTCTATATCAAAGGCTAACTGGATTTCTCTTCCCTGATAGTCATTGGTATGGAAGGAGAAAGTCAGAGATTTCTCTGCACTATGAACAAGCCATGATAACTGAGACATATGCATGGCATAACGGTCTGACTGACATGGATAAGCTGGTATCTTTTCTGTATAGGCTTCATCAAAAAGACCGCTTTCTACCGGTACGCCGGGATAATTGGCTCCGGATACATCCACAATATAGGTGTTCTCTGCAGGAATTACCGGATGGGTAATATCAGTGACGGTACAGAAGTCACTTTCTGTAACATTTGTATATGCCTGATCCTGCAGGATGGAAGAAGTGATAAAGCGTACATCTGCTTCTGTTTTAACAAAAGGTAAAACAGACATTAAAGACTGTCGTATTTTCATGCCTTCCTTTAATTCATCAGGATTATTTAAGTAAGGGGACAGTCTCATGATTTCATAGGCACTGGTAATGATATCTTCTGGTGTATCAGAAGAAAGAATGCGATTGTATTCTTCTTCTATGGAAGTAAACCAGTTCTCTGTACTTTGTTCTAATTGTCTGTAGTGCTCTGTCTCAGATTCAAATAAAGAGTTATGAAGAACATCAGAGACATGTTCTAGTACAGATGTACCGGTTAATGTCTGTTTTAGATAGTCATAAACTTCGGCAGGACAGTCTTTGGAGAAACCATGGACACGCAATACATACAGTAAGGAATCTTTGTCTTTTGTTAAGGCAAGGTTTGTTAATGCGTCAAAGATAACAGGAATATGCAGGGATGTCTCAACATGAGAGGCAGTATAAGGAATATGGTAACGGGTGAAGATGGATTCCAGTAAAGGATATTGATTTGTGTAAGATGTCAGGATGACATTGCATGGTACATTTTTTGAAACAATATCCTGGGCTATGGCTTCTAATTCCTGACGGGCATTTAAAGCATAGCGGATATGTACGGAAGGATTGTTTTCAGGATATGCATGATAATGAGAATGTTTCTTTAATGTATTCAGAATATTGTAGTGATACATGTCAGAAGTACTCTGATCATAGATTTCAATATCCTTGTTTAGTAATGATTGTATTTCATTATCTTTATGAAGAATATTATCTTTAACGGCCAGATCCATATGCATGGCCGCAGATACAATCTGCGCAAGTTCTTTCTCAGAATCATTATCTTCAGGCAGATCTGTATCCTTAATGCCATAGAGAATGCATTGTTTCGTAAAGGTCAGTATTTCATTGATAAAGGCAGGATAGGCAAACATATCCTGATAGACAGGGAACTGGTTTTTATGTGCCTGTAACTGCCGGGATAAAGATAAAGAGATATATAAGGCATCATCCTGTTTCTCTTTTAAGGCAGAGGATAAAGAGAGGATACTGACATCTTTCAAGATGCCGTTATGCTGTTCAGACAGTTCTCTCATCAGTCTGTCTTTGGATTGTTCATCAGCTAAAATGATTTTCATATGTATATTATACAAAAGTATGAAACATGATTCGTACCGGTTTGTACAAATATGTTACTGAATTATATGAATTTATTATGAAATAACAAAATAAATTATGTGAAAATAACGCATAATAAACAATTTTACATAAAATGAAATATAATGAACATAGGTTCCGTATGAAAGATCGGAGGTGATCTGGTATGGCAATCTGTACGATTCTTAAGAAAATGAAGGATCGAAATGCCGGAGGCGATGACTGTCTTTACAATGGATCATTAGCTGAATTCCTGCGGATAGATCATTCGATGAATGATGACCTGCGTCTTGCGTTTGCGAATATTCTTGCAAAACATCAGGATGCGTATGTTTGTTATGACTTTCATACAAAGGTGAATCGTGACTCGATTACGAATCAGATAATACAGTACAGGGATATTTTCAAGCTCAATGGCAAGCCGGTAGTGTATCCGTATATTGTGTATGCATCAGAGAATGAACTGGAAAGAGGTCTTCTTGTTTTTCCATATGAGAAGAACGGATGGCTGTATGCCAAGGGATATTATCTGTGCTTATGTGAGCCTGGCAGTGAATTTAACTGTGCCAAGAATGAGATGGCTGCGATATGCAGTAATCAGCCGGATATGATATCCGATGCCTTTCATAAGCTCTTTACGATGCGGGCAGGAGCTTTACAGAGAAAAATTGATCATCACTGGTATCATACCTATGATCAGCTGGAACAAGCAGCGGTAAAGGCAGGCGAAGAAGAAGTGTCTCTTGCGAAGAAAACATTACCGCAGACAGAGGATCGTACAAAGTTAATCGCACAGTATGTGGTTCACTGGTTTGTCTTGAAGAAATTACTGTATGTACAGTATATGGTGAATAAACAGATCCTGCAGGTGGATCATCAGGGTGATGTGAAGGCACAAAGACGCAAGGCAAGAGAGTATGCGGCGAAAATACCGTTTATCAGCTACAGTGAAATGTGGCGTATGGAAAAGACAGCCGGAGAAGCAGTGTAATGCTGTTTCTCCTTTCTCTATGCTATAATCACTCCATAAGGAGATAACATGAATTCCCGTAACAATAACAGCTGGATCTGGTTCTTGTTTTTATTTGTATTCATAGGTTTTCCGCTTGGAAGTGCCATATGGCCATTACTTTTAATACTGGCAGTTGTGCTGGTGGTGACATTTGCGGCAGTATCCATATCGAAGAAACAGGATACACAGAACGGATACCAGAGTTCCTATACACGTACAACAAACTATTATCAGTCTTCCGGTTCAAAATACAGTGCCAGTGATATTGCCAGAATCAATGTCTATCTGAGGCATTATTTTCAGACCGGGAGAATATTACCGGTTACTTCTGATTTCAGCTTACAGGTAAATGGCAGGAGTTATGCATCATTAGCTTCATTAGATGTTTATCATGGCAATCAGAGGATCGGCTCTTTTACCTCTTTCCAAAGGCAGTATCCGCAGGATTATGATGAAATCATGAGTCAGTTACTGACGTTTGCGAAAGAACCTGACCGGGATAATGTATTTGACGCAGAAGTGGTGGACACAACGGATCAGAAGAAGGAAGAAGTAAAGAAAGAAGAAAAGAAGAAGCCTGAAACAGCCCAGGATTATATTGATATTATCAACAGTCTGAATAATGATATTCCGGATAAGGAAATATCTGACGGTCTGTTTGAAACATGTGCTTTGATAAAACAGATTCAGACACTGGAAAAGAAGTTTCCGGATTCAAAGCCCAAGCTTAAGAAGCTGTATGAGTATTATCTGCCTATACTGGTAAAGATATTACAGCAGTATGCAAATCTGCAGAGTGCGACATCTGATGATGCCTATGAAAAGACAAAGCAGCAGTTAACAAGAACGATTAAGTTAATCAATGAAGCAATGAAGAAGATTATTTCATCTATGACGGATGAAGACTTTATTAATTTATCCGCAGATATCTCTACTTTGGAAGCAGTATTGCAGAAAGATGGATTGACGGATGACAGTACAATGTCATCCAAGAGTGATTCCCATGAGTAATGTTCACGATGAAAAGGAAAGACTGATGAAAGAAGTACTGGGGAAGAAACGTCCCTGGGAAACTTCTGATGCTGTACTGCATGACAGTGATGATGCCTTAAATCAATTGAATGATATTCTTTCCAGACAACAGAAGGATCTTGATGCGATGTCTGAGGAAATAAAGGAAACGGATGTTGATCAGCTATCCAAAGACCTGTATCAGGATTATGGGGTTGTAGAGAAGAAAGAAGATATCTCTTTAAAGGAAAGTAAAGAGATTGAAGATACATTAGAGAAGAAGATCTATGGTCAGGATAAGGCAGTACATGAGCTTGTACAGGCATTGCGCAGACCATATGTCATGAAGGACAGGAAGGGTAATGCCATTGTCATAAGCGGACCGGAGGGTACGGGGAAGCATGCCTTATTAAAGTATGCCGCAGAGGTATTTCATGATAAGCATCTGTTCTCTTCGGACACTGTTCATACAATTGATTTATCCAGATATACTTCATCTGATGAGGAACAGGTATTCTTACAGGATCTTTATGAAGCTTTGCATAAAGAAGGAGAGATTATCTGTTTTGAGAATGCTGAAAAGTGTTCACCTGTATTTATCAGAATGGTGAATTCCTTTGTATGTGAAGGAAAGATTCTGTTAAATAAGAGATATGTACTTTCTAACGGTATCTTAGTGGAAAACCAGAAGGGACTTGTCAAAGATACCGTGGATTCATTAAGTACAGAAGGCAAGTATCTTGTATTTATCACAAACCAGAATATTTCTGTAATGCAGAATACATTCGGGGCTGATTTCATGCGCCACGTGGATGTGGTGACATTTGAAAAACTGAGTGCTGAAGCATCAGAAAAGATTATTGAAGAAGAAATAAAGAAGTTAAAAGAACAATGCAGGGATCATCTGAAGACAGATCTTATAACTGATAAAGATCTGAATGCATGGATAATCAAACACTATGACAAGGGACAGGGAGCACATTCTGTTTCAAAGTACATGTCGGATTTCTATGAATCCATATCTGATGCAGTCATGCAGAAAGAGACAAAGGAATTACGCATCACGGTTTTAAATGATATGCCGTGTATAGATGGCATGCCTTTGTTAAAAGAAAAGAATCAGGAAGAAGAGATTCAGGCTGTTAATAAAGAACTGGATCAGATTATCGGATTACAGGATGTAAAGGCATATATTCACGCTTTACAGGCGAATGTACAGGTACAGGAAAGAAGAAGACAACAGGGTTTGAAGACAGCTTCCGTATCCATGCATATGATCTTTACCGGCAATCCCGGGACAGGCAAGACTACGATTGCCAGGTTACTTGCGAGGTATCTGAAGGCTGTCGGTATCTTAAGTGAAGGACAGTTGGTAGAAGTAAGCAGAAGTGATCTTGTGGCAAAGTATGCAGGACAGACTGCCCCTTTAACAATGTCAGTAGTACAGAGTGCCTTAGGAGGAATTCTATTTATAGATGAGGCGTATTCTTTATACAGAGGTAAAGAGGATTCGTTTGGCCTGGAAGCTATTGATGCCTTAGTCAAGGCAATGGAAGATAACCGGGATAATCTGATTGTCATATTAGCAGGGTATAAAAAAGAAATGTCGGTTTTCCTGGATGCCAATTCAGGTCTGAAGTCAAGATTCTCCAGGATTATTGATTTCCCGGATTACAGTGGAAAAGAATTACTGGAGATAGCAGAATTACAGGCTGTCAGCAAAGGTTACAGAATCGATCAGGATGCGAAGAAACCATTAGAGACATATTTTGATAAAGTACAGAAAGAAAGAGCTGCAGAGGCAGGCAATGGCCGCTTTGCGAGAACTGTTGTAGAACAGGCAGTACTGCATCAGTCAGAGAGAGTGATGCAGGATGATAAGGCTGATATATCGTTATTAAAGAAAGAAGATTTCAGTTTTCCAGAATAATCATAAAAATATTTAGCACTCCTATTGACAAAGTGCTAATTAGGATTATATACATAAGT
>CAZHUX010000064.1:0-9935 GCA_964535445.1 uncultured Galactobacillus sp.
CAATCCTTAGGCATGGAAACCTGTTTTATCTCTGATGGCAGAGACATGATGGAATGGGGTATTCAGGAAGGAAAACATCCGGATTATATAGTGGAAGATTTATTCGGCTTAACAAGATAGGAGTTACTATGAAGATAGCTGTACCTGTAGAAAATAACAATATCTTTCAGCACTTTGGAAGAACATCAGAGTTTTCTATTTATGACATTGATGAAACCGGAAAGATAGTATCTAAACAAATATTAAATGCAGATGGCAGGGGACATGGTGCATTAGCTGACTTATTAAAAGAGAATCAGGTAAATGTGGTTATATGCGGTGGTTTAGGGATGCCTATGTATAATCATCTTGTGGAAGATCATATGAAAGTATATGGTGGTTGTGAAGGAAATGCGGATAAAGCAGTACAGTCATTTTTAGATGGTACTCTGGATTATGATCCGCAGGCATATATGCACCATGGATCACATCATGCTATTTCTTGATTCATGATCTTGTAAATGGTAATATATCTGTGCTGTAGTGATGAAGAATACTAGCATGTCTGCATTATCAAAAGAGAGCTGATGTCTGGTGTAAATCAGTTAATGAATGCATGTGAACTCACCTTCTGAACAGCCGTAATTCTGCGTTAAAGTAAGGAATGAAGTGTGCATATGTATCATATGCAAACTAAGGTGGTACCGCGTTTCAGACGTCCTTAGATAGATAAGAGACGTCTTTTCTTATGGAGGAAAAAGGTATGTACGATCATCAGAGCATTGAAAAGAAGTGGCAGAAGTATTGGGAAGATCATAAGACATACAAGACAGATGCCTATGACTTCTCCAAGCCAAAGTATTATGTCATGGATATGTTTCCATATCCATCCGGACAGGGTTTGCATGTAGGACATCCGGAAAGCTATACCGCTACCGATATCATGGCAAGAATGAAGAGAATGCAGGGATACAATGTATTGCATCCAATGGGATTTGATGCTTTTGGCTTACCGGCAGAACAGTATGCTTTAAAGACAGGTCATCATCCTGGTGAATTCACATACAGGAATATTGATCACTTCCGTACACAGTTAAAGAGCCTCGGCTTCTCTTATGACTGGGATCGTGAAATCAGAACGTGTGATCCGGATTATTACAAGTGGACGCAATGGATCTTCATTCAGCTTTATAACAGAGGTCTTGCCTATGAAGCAGAGATGCCGGTTAACTGGTGCCCGGCCGAGAAAGCAGTTCTTGCGAATGAAGAAGTCATCGATGGCAAGAGTGAACATGGTAATCCGGTCGTACGCAGAAACATGAAACAGTGGGTTCTCAAGATCACTGACTATGCTGAAGAACTGTTAAAGGATCTTGATGAAGTAGACTGGCCTGAATCTACCAAGGAAATGCAGAGAAACTGGATTGGCAAGTCTACAGGTGCAGAAGTTGTCTTTAAGATTGATGGTACAGATAAAGAATTTACGGTCTATACAACAAGATGCGATACATTATTCGGTGCCACATACTGTGTCATGTCTCCTGAGCATCCGTTTGTAAATGAGATTACTACACCGGAACAGAAGGATGCTGTAGAAGCTTATCAGAAGGAATGTGCAACCAAGTCTGATCTGGAAAGAACTTCTTTAAATAAAGAAAAAACAGGTGTATTTACAGGTGCGTATGCCATTAACCCTGTCAATGGCAAAAAGATTCCGATCTGGATTTCTGATTATGTATTAGCAACCTACGGTACTGGTGCCATCATGGCAGTTCCTGCCCATGATACAAGAGACTATGCTTTTGCCAAGAAGTTTGGTCTTGAAATCATTCCGGTATTAGCTGGCGGTAATGTTGAAGAAGAAGCTTATACAGGTGATGGCGTGCATATTCATTCAGAGTGGCTGGATGGCATGAATAAGGAAGAGGCTATTAAAGCCATGCTGAAATGGTTAGAAGACAACCATTGCGGCAAGGCCAAGGTTCAGTACAAGTTAAGAGACTGGATCTTCTCCAGACAGCGCTATTGGGGTGAACCGATTCCGATCATTCATATGGATGATGGAACCATGCGTACCGTAGCTACCAGTGATCTGCCATTAGAGCTTCCGGTGGTTGATAACTATGAACCGGCAGATAATGGCGAATCTCCATTAGCTAATGCAACGGACTGGTTAAATGTAACCATTGATGGCCAGCATGGCATCAGAGAAACCAATACAATGCCGCAATGGGCTGGTTCCTGCTGGTATTATCTGAGATATCTGGATCCGCATAATGACAAGCAGCTTGCTGATCCTGAGTTAATCAAGCACTGGATGCCGGTAGATCTTTATATCGGTGGTGCAGAACATGCCGTACTGCATCTGTTATATTCCAGATTCTGGTACAAGGTATTAAGAGACTGCGGCGTGGTATTCAATGATGAACCATTCCAGAAGCTCTATCATCAGGGTATGATTCTTGGTGAAAACGGTGTCAAGATGTCAAAGTCCCTTGGCAATGTTGTGAATCCGGATGAATTAGTTGTATCGCATGGTGCTGATGCATTAAGAGTCTATGAGATGTTCATGGGACCTCTGAATGCGTCCAAGCCATGGTCTACAAAAGGTATGGATGGATCCAGAAAGTGGCTGGAAAGAGTCTATCGTATCAATGAATCAGGCATGGTCACAAAGGATCCTACTCCTGAACTGGATTATTCCTATAACTACACAATCCAGAAAGTCACAAATGACTATGAGACACTGAATTTCAATACCGCTATTTCCCAGATGCAGATCTTTATCAATGATGTATATAAGCTTGGTAAGGTTAATGAAACGATGTATCTGAACTTCATCAGACTTCTTTATCCGGTAGCTCCGCATATCTCAGAAGAGATCAACCAGCAGATAACTGGTGAAGAGGATATGTCTTATGATGCATGGCCGGTTTGTGATGAATCCAAGCTGGTTGTCAATACGGTCACAATTGCCGTACAGGTCAATGGCAAGATGAGAGGTACATTCAAGGCTGATAAGGGTGCTGATCGTGAAACATTACAGGCAGAAGCCATGAAGCTGGATACCGTTAAGAGACAGATTGAAGGTAAAGAGATTAAGAAAGTCATTGTAGTACCTGACAAGATTGTCAATATTGTGGCTAAGTAAGCAGTATAACAGAGCTGATATGATTTCAGCTCTGTTTTCGTATCCTTCTAACTTTATGAAGTTAACAAAGTATTTTATGGTAGAATTATTCACGTTGAAGATATGAAAGAGTTTGAAGTAAAGATTAATGATTTTGATGGTCCTCTGGATCTGATGCTGCATCTGATCAGAGAAAACAAGCTGGACTTGATGAATCTTGATATGAATGTATTAACAGATCAGTATATTGCTTATCTGAACAGTATGTCAGAAATGCATCTGGAAATAGCTTCAGAATATCTTGCGGAATTGGCAGCTTTAATTGAATACAAATCAAAGAAGATGTTACCGGGGAATAAGGATGATCTGGAGGAAGAGGAAGAAGATCCTAAGGACAGACTCGTCAGAAGATTGCTGGAATACCAGCAGTATAAGGAAGCTTCCAAACAGTTAAGTGCCTTGTATGAAGACCGTCAGTTATTGATGAGCAGACCTTTATCCAATGAAATTGATCAATGGGTACAGGAAGATAGTAAAGAACCGTATAAAGGCAGTCCTTATGAACTTATGAAGGCCATGCGCAGGGTATTGATGCGCATGCATCTGGATACACCAAAGGAGAAATCCTTTACGGTAAAGGAAATTTCCATGGAAGACAGAGAATTACAGGTAAGAGCCAAACTGGATCATCTGCCCAAGACATTCCGGTTTGAAAACCTGCTGGATGATGTACATGATCTGCCTATGTTTATCGCAACATTTCTGAGTGTACTGGATCTTGCTAGATTACATACACTTGTATTTACAACCGATGATCAGGATGTCATCTGGTTTACCAGAGGGGAGCATTATGCATGAGTGATACAGAAGAATTCAAACAGCTTTCTCTGGATGAAGAAGAGAAGGAAAAAGCAGAAGCCGAGCATCATGAAAGACAGTTAGCTATCGCAGAAGGGCTGTTATTCTTAACTGGTGATGATGGCATTACTGCAAAACAGGCTTCTCAGGCAATGGATATCAGTGAAAAGGAAGCTGATGATCTGTTTCAACAACTGATGAAGTATTACGCGGATGATGCCAGAGGTTTTGAAGTAGAAAAGTTTGGTGATGTATATCGTTTCTTATCCAAGGCATTTGTCCATGATGCGGCCAAGAAACTGTTCCAGTTAAATAAAGAAGCCAAGCTGTCTAATGCGGCATTAGAAACACTTGCAATCATTGCCTACAAGCAGCCGATTACCAGAGTTGAGATAGAAGAAATCAGAGGCGTAGGGGCAGATGTGATGCTGAGAAAACTGGAAGCACGTGGTCTGATCAAGGAAGACGGACGTTCTGATGCACCAGGCAGACCATTCCTGTATTCTGTTACAGATGAATTCATGAATGAATTCCAGTTGATGAGTCTGGATGAATTACCGGATCTGCCTGATTTCTCCAAAGATTCAAATGAGGGAGGTGATGACCTATTCACAAGATAAGTATTACTGCATTATGCAGTGTATTGCTCTGCACGATGTTAACCGGATGTTCTAAATCATCATCTGAAAATACATCTGCTTCCTCGGATACCCATCACCCGCAATATGCCTGCCGTATGATCAACTACTATGATTACAGCAAGCCAATTCCTGAAACAACAGATCCGGTGGATGATTCTTACTTCCAGGATGCATTCTTAGCCGGTGATTCCCGCATGGGTTCCTTATATCTTTACAGTAACTTAAGAGATAAAGGAGCTGAGATTCACTATGCGGAATCCTTAAGCTTATATACGATGTATACCAGTAATATGGATGATGTACAGGATACGATGTATTCCTTATTACAGAATACCGATAAGAGTCATATCTATATTCTCCTTGGTGTGAATGAAATCCGTTCTGAAAACTTTGATTCCTGGGGTGAAACCTATGACTCATTAATTCAGGAATTGAAGGAGGAACATCCTTCTGCAGATATTTATATCATGGGCAGCTATCACCCGAGAGCCGTATCAGGTCTTGATGCGGATCAGTTAACGAACCAATTGAATATGCTCAATGGCAAGATGCAGGAAATTGCCAATAATGAACATGTCTATTTCTATGATACAAATGATGGTCTTACAGATGATGCAGGACTAGTGAGAGAAGAACTGGTATGGGATGGACTTCATTTCAACCAGCAGGGATCACAGTTATTTGCGGATGAGATCGCAAAACATGTGGTCAGAAAGGATGATTATGTCAAAAAAGTTTGTGAGTAGTGTATTAGCTGTTGTTTTATTAGCAGGATGCAGCAGTTCTTCTGCCAAAACAGAGTCAAAGAAAGAAGAGACAAAGAAGATTGATGTTGAAGATGCGGCATCACAGATTGTTTCGGATTTAGGTCTTGAAAACATGAGTGAAACCCCTGAAAAGGTACTGGCAGGAATGTTCTTTACAGGGGATAAGGATGCCTTTACAGATGGTGCTGCCTATCTTTCCAGCACGCCTACAATCTCAGATACAGTCGCTGTATTCAATACCAAAGATGTCAGCAAGTGTGAAGAAGATCTGAATACATATGTTGATAATACAAAGAATACAGCTGCCGCATACAATGGTGAAGAGCTTACCAAGTTTGATAATCTTGTATTAGAAGACAATGGCTCTACGGTAGTCATGATTATCAGTGCTGATAAAGATGCAGCCCAGAAAGCGGCAGACAAGGTACTTGGAAAGTAAACTATGAATAAAAGATTCATTTGTTTCATGATGACATGTGTGCTTGCATTAAGCGGATGTGCTTCTTCACATGGTTCTTCTGTTTCTGCAGAAGATACAAGTGAAACAGCACAGAAAGCTTCTTCGCTGGTCAATGATCTGGAACTGGACAATATGCAGAAGCTGAAGGACAGAGTGGTATTAGGCATGATCTTTGACGGAGACCAGGAAGCATACACTTCTGCAACAGTCTATAAGTCCAAAGAGACAGGTGATTCTGATACAGTAGGGGTATTTGATACAAAGGATACGGATAAGTGCTTACAGTATCTGGAAGCGTATATGGAGAGTGAAAAAGAATCCATAGAGCATAACTATCCTTCCGAAGTATTCAAGATATCCAATGCCATTCTTCTGCATAATGATTCAGAGGTTATTTTCATCGTATGCAGTGATATTGAATCCGCTAAAAGCAAGGCAAAAGTCATATTAGGGATTTAACGCTTCATAAGAAGCGTTTTCTCTTGACAGATACATCTTTTACATGAGAATTAATACATATTGGAAAAGGAGATCTTATGTTAGACAGATATTCACGCAAAGAAATGAGAGACATCTGGAGTGAAGAAGCACAGTATCAGGCATGGCTGGATGTTGAAATCATGATTGATGAAGCATGGTCAAAGCTTGGGGAAGTACCGGAAGAGGATGTTGAAAAGATCCGTAAGAATGCTAAGTTTGATGTTAACAGAATTCATGAAATTGAAGCAGAGACAAAACATGATGTTGTCGCATTTACAAGATGTGTATCAGAATCCTTAGGCCCTGAAAAGAAATGGATTCACTATGGTGTCACTTCCACAGATGTTGTTGATACAGCCTATGGGGTCCGCTATAAGAAAGCAGATGCCATCCTGCGTCAGGATATTCTGGATTTCATGGAGATCTTAAAGACAAATGCCCTGAAGTATAAAGATACCATCATGATGGGCAGAACCCATGGCGTACATGCGGAAATTACAACATTCGGCATGAAGTTTGCCTTATGGTATGAAGAAATGAAGCGTAACCTCAAGAGATTTGATGATGCGGCCGCTGATGTAGAGTGCGGCAAGATCTCTGGTGCTGTTGGTACATTTGCCAATATTCCGCCATTTGTACAGGATTATGTATGCGAGCATCTTGGCATTCATTCCGCTAATATCTCTACCCAGATCTTACAGCGTGACCGTCATGCCCACTACTTTGCTACATTAGCATTAATCGGCAGTACACTTGAACAGATGGCTACTGAAATTAGACATTTACAGAGAACCGAAGTCAGAGAAGTTGAAGAACACTTCGATAAAGGACAGAAGGGATCTTCTGCCATGCCGCATAAGCGCAATCCGATCGGCAGTGAGAATATCTGCGGTTGTGCAAGAGTGTTACGTGGTTATATGGTTACTTCCTATGAAGATATTGCCTTATGGCATGAAAGAGACATCTCTCACTCTTCTGCCGAAAGAATCATTGCGCCGGACGCAACCGAGTTATTAGACTACATGCTCAACAGATTCGGCAATATTCTTAAGAATCTGACGGTCTTCCCTGAAAAGATGAAACAGGATATCTGGATGACAAATGGTGTTATCTTCTCACAAAGATTCATGTTAAAGCTGATTGAAAAGGGATGGTCCAGAGAAAAGGCATATGATACGGTTCAGCCTCAGGCTATCAAGGCATGGGAAAATAACCTCAATTTCAAGGATCTGATTTGTAATGTTCCGGAAGTCAAGGCCACATTGACCCAGGAAGAAATGGATGACTGCTTTGATCCGATGTATCATGTAAGAAATGTAGATGAAATCTACAGAAGAGTAGGCTTATTACCAAGAGATAATAAAGAATAAACAAATACCCGGTATCATTCCTGATTCAGGACATATACCGGGTATTTTTATAAGGTAATCTTAATAGTCATGATCATCATCCCAACCGGGATCAGATTCATAGCGGTCATTCTTTAACATGGCTATATCTTCACCTGTTAAGGAAGGCTTTGGTTTATAGTTGAGCCTGGATAATACAGATTGAATATTATCCGCGTCTACTGCCGGGTAGGAACCGTTATCGTTGCGATAAGACTTCGCACTCATATGAAACTGTTCACATCCGGTTTTATGAAGAATGCTTAAGACATTGTCTGCCCTGATGCCTCCACCTGGCAATATCTGAATCTGATGATCTGCTTCTTTAATCAGCTTTGCAATAATCTCTGATCCTTCTGCACAATCTTTCTTTGTGCCGCTTGTCAGTATCCTGTCAACATGAAGCTGAATTAATGTATGCATTGCTGCATAAGGATCTGCAGTTTCATCAAAAGCCTTATGGAATACAGCTTCCTTATGATAGGAATGAATTAGGGAAACCATCTTTTCGGTAAATGCTTCATCAATGGTATGATCCTGATTCAGGCTTCCAAAGACAATCCCGTCAGTACCTGCATCCAGAAATGTCTTTGCATCGGCAAGCATGCATTCCTTTTCAATGTCATTGTAAATAAAGCCTGCACCTCTTGGTCTTACCATGCATACGATCTTTTTATCAGAATATTTCTTAGATAACAGGAATGTATTCAGGGATGGTGTTAATCCACCAAGTTCCAGGGCACAGTTTAATTCAATCCGGTTCACTTCTTTGAATTCTGAAGCAGTGATCACATCCTGAACACTGCCGGCACAAATCTCAATAACCATATAACTCCTTTTCAAAAAATGGCACAAAGTGTGCCATTTCCTTTACTTAAGTAATGATTTACGAATGATATTTCCTTCTCTTTCCGGAGAGACAGAAACAAGGGATACGGAAACACCTGTATATTCTTCTACAAACTCAATATATTTCTGACAATTAACCGGCAGATCTTCAAAGTTTCTGATACCGGATATATCTTCTTTCCAGCCATCAAATACTTTCCAGATTGGCTTGGCCTTTGCATAAACCTTTAAGGATGCCGGTACCGCATCATATTCTTTGCCATCAATCTCATAGCCAGTACATACCGGAATCTTATCAAAGCCGCTCAGAATATCGATCTTGGTCATGGCAATATCGGTTAATCCATTCAAACGGCATGCCTGTTTGATGACCGGTAAATCCAGCCATCCGCATCTTCTTGGTCTGCCGGTAGTAGCACCATATTCGAAACCCTTCTTACGTAACTTTTCTCCGGTTTCATCTAACAGTTCTGTTACGAATGGTCCTTCACCAACTCTTGTGGAATATGCCTTTGTGATACCGATAATTCTGTTGAGCTTCTGCGGGGCAATGCCTGCACCTTCCAGAACACCTGCAGAAGTAGGGGAAGAAGATGTTACAAACGGATAGGTTCCATAGTTAATGTCCAGCATATTAGCCTGTGCACCTTCAAACAATACCATCTTGTCTTCATCAAGATATCTGTTTACAAGATCCACACTGTCTGTAATCATCGGCAGCATTCTTTCTCTGATCTTTTCAAACTGGGAAACCATTTCATCATAGTCAAATGGTTCGCCACCATAGACTTTGACAATCTCGGCATTCTTGATTTCTAATGTAGACTTCAGCTTTTCCTTGAATACATCCCAATCCGCAAGATCACATACTCTTAAACCAATACGGGAATATTTATCCGCATAGCATGGTCCGATGCCATTTTTGGTAGTGCCGACTTTATACTTGCCGCCGCGAGCTTCAATCAGTTCATCAAGACGCACATGATACGGCATTAACAGATGGGCACGATCAGAGATTCTCAGATGGTCTAATGTGAGTCCCTGACTTTCAAGCTGATCACATTCATCAAAGAGGACAAATGGATTCAGGACAACGCCAGGACCGATAACACATAAAGCATGTGTATTCAGAATTCCGGAAGGCAACAGATGCAGTACAGTCTTATGACCATTGACAACAACGGTATGACCGGCATTATTGCCGCCCTGGAATCTTACTACCATGTCAACATGTGTACCGAGAAGGTCAACGACTTTACCTTTGCCTTCATCACCCCATTGACAACCCACAACTACATAACCAGACATATATTCATCTCCTTAAACAACGTGTAAATCATACCACCTCAGACAAATCAATGACAGGCAAAATCAAGGTTTGTT
>CAZHUX010000065.1:0-3646 GCA_964535445.1 uncultured Galactobacillus sp.
GAAGATGAACAAGCCATTGGATATGGTGTTGAAGGTTATTCAGAAGTTAAATAATCAAAATTCCTGATTCATGTTTAATAATATGGTAAGAATGCATACAGGTACTGTCCTGATAGTGACAGTGCCTGTTATTTTGTATATATGTGTTTTACGTACATTACCGCAATACTGGAATAAGATGTTAGAATAAAGGGTGTAAAGATCGGGTAAGTATATATGGATGCAGTCAGAGAGAAATTAAAAGAAATAGAAAAACAATATAACGATATTAATAAACAGCTTGTAGATGAGGATGTTTTAAAAGATCCAAAGAAGGTAACCAGACTTTCCAAGGAAGAAGCCAGATTAAAGCAGCCTGTAGATGCATGGCATCAGTTACAGGATCTTGATTCCAGAATTGATCAGGCAGAAGAGATGTTAAAAGATTCAGATGAAGATATGAAGGAGATGGCAAAAGCAGAGCTTGAGGAATGTGAACCGGAAAGGGAAAAACTTCTGGATCATATTCAGAAGCTTCTGATTCCAAGAGATGAGGAAGATGGCTGTGATGTGATCATGGAGATCAGAGGCGGAGCTGGTGGAGATGAAGGAAATATCTTTGCGGGTGACTTGTATCGTATGTATACAAGGTATGCGGAATCCAAAGGATGGAAGGTACAGGTTATGGAAGCCAATCCTTCTGAAGCGGGCGGTTTCTCCCAGATTATCTTTTCTATCAAAGGTACAGATGTATATAAGTATCTGAAGTGGGAATCAGGTGTACACAGAGTACAGAGAGTTCCCAAGACAGAGACACAGGGAAGAATTCATACCTCTACGGCTACGGTGTTATGTCAGCCTGAGATTGAAGAAGATGAGTTTCAGCTGGATATGAATGATCTGACATTTGAAACACACAGAGCTTCCGGCGCCGGTGGTCAGCATATCAATAAAACAGACTCAGCAGTCAGAATTGTACATGTGCCTACCGGGATTACAGTCAATTGTCAGGAAGGCAGATCACAGATTGAAAACAGAGAGACTGCCTTGAGAATCATACGTTCCAGAGTCTACGAAGAGATGAAGAGACGCAAAGAAGAAGAAGAAGGCAAGATCAGAAGAGCAAAGATCGGTACCGGAGACCGCTCTGAGAAGATCAGAACGTATAACTATCCGCAGAACAGAGTGACAGATCACCGTATTCATTACACGACCAATCACCTTGATCAGATCATGGATGGAAAACTGGATGAAGTGATAGATGCTTTGTTACAGGAAGAAGAGAAGAGAAAGCTTGAGGCAGCACAATGAGTACGTTTGCGGAAAGTGTCAGAAAGTATGAGAAACTTTGTGAAGAGGCAGATGTGCCTGCAGAAACTGTGATGGCATATCTTGTAGAATTATCACAAAGAGAGAGATATGATCTCTACCTGCATTATGAAGAAGAGATGCCTGAAGAATTGGAAAAAGAGTTTGATGCAGGCATGACCAGAATCCTGAAACAGGAGCCTATGGAACATGTATTGGGATATTCCTGGTTTTATGGATATAAGTTTATTGTGAATGAAGATGTACTGATACCACGTCCTGAAACAGAAGAATTATGTGCGAATGTCTTAGCCAGGATGGATCAGTATTTTAAGGATTATGATGTTATAGAGTGTGCAGATGTAGGTACAGGTTCTGGAGACATAGCAATTGTATTAGAGAAAGAAGAACCAAAGGTACATATGACTGCGACAGATATCTCTGAAGAAGCATTGGTTACTGCAAGAAAGAATGCAGAGAACAATCAGGCAGAGATAGAGTTTCTGAGTGGAGATATGTTAAAGCCTTTGATAGATCATCATAAGAAACTTGATGTACTTGTATCTAATCCACCATACATTCCATCAGAAGAAAAGATGGAGACTTCAGTCATTGACTATGAACCCCATGTAGCATTGTTTGGTGGTGATGATGGATTGAAGTTTTACAGAGAGATCTTTAAAGACTGCCGTAAGGTATTGAAAGAGAAGTCATTTATGGCTTTTGAGATGGGCTGGGATCAGAGAGAAAGAATGTCAGCACTTGTAGAAGAGATGCTGCCGGAAGCTTCCTATGAGATCTTAAAGGATATCAATGGTAAAGACAGGATGCTGTTTGTATATTTCGGATTGGAGTCAGAATGAATACGAAAGAAAAGATAGAGGCTTTCAAAGCATCCTGCAGGGTGTATAAGAAAGAAAAAGAGAATATCAGTCAGATGGATTATGATACGTTATCTGAAGGTGATAAGCAGCTGTATGCCTTTATGAAGGAAGATACAGAGCTTGTAGAAAAGACATTTGATAAGCTTGCCAGGGAATGTGGTAATGTAGCAAGAATGGCAGTATGGCTGTTATTTATAGAGGGTAGGACACAGGAGTCTGTAGCGGAACAGTATGGTGTAACCAGAAGAACTGTTCAGTATCAGGTGAATAAGTGGCTTACTAAGGTGCTTTAAAAATGGAAGACAGGGAAAGGGTGAATACCTTTAAAAGAGAATGCCGGAATTATTATCTTTATGAGTCTGATATAGAGATGGTTAAGGATAAGATTAAACATACGATTAACAGATTAGAGGATGTGAAATCTCCTGTATTAGATAAGATAGGTTCTTCTCCTTCTCCTAAGGAGAAGGATATTATTAAGTTAATAGAGCTTAAGAATCAGTATGAGGCACAGCTTCAGTATTACGAAGATAAGATGAAGTGGATTAAAGAAGTAACAGAAGATATTCCTTCTCCTGCCTACAGGGCATTGACATGGATGACATGTGTACAGGGGAAGAATAAGAATGATATTACTTTAAGGTTTGATATTTCTGCGGAGTCTGCCTATCAGAAAAGAGATAAGTTTTTATTACAGGTATTAGATGATGAGAAGATGCAGGAGCTACAGGCTATTAATGATAAGAAACCACCGACATTGGCGACTAAGATAGAGGATCTGTAAAGGAATGAGCAGGATACGGATAGAAGATCTGATTGGTGAAACAACCGGTTATGACATGAAAGTGTTGAATGGAATAAACCTAGGAGCTGGTGAAAAAGCATCAGTGCTTTTGCGAATACCAGCGGAGGTACACTGATATTTGGAATTACTGATGATGATACTGTAGTAGGTTTAAAGGATGCCAGGAGTGATTCTGAAAAGATCAGCGAAATCATTAAGAACAGAATTACACCATTACCCTCCTATAATCTGGATTTCCACGAAACAGATGATCATAAGACACTGATTATTCTTAATGTTAATAAAGGTGAAGAGACACCATATTACTATGTGGGAGATGGTAATAGAACTGCCTATATCAGATCTGGCAATCAAAGCATTCCTGCGCCGACTGAGATGATGAAAAGGCTTGTGTTGAGAGGAAAAAATATCAGCTTTGATTCGCAGACCTCATCATATCTTGCAAAAGATTATGCATTTTCTAAAGTAAGAGAACGCTATAAAGTATTGACAGGTAAAAGTCTTCCAGAAGAAGCTTATATTTCGTGGGGCATGGAAGACGAAGAAGGAAGATTGACAAACGCAGGTGCTTTGCTTGCGGATGAATCACCAATTCAGTATTCCAGAGTGTTCTGCACGCGTTGGGATGGTAAAACAAAGAGCGGTGGTTTAATGGATGCACTGGATCATC
>CAZHUX010000065.1:3746-9722 GCA_964535445.1 uncultured Galactobacillus sp.
CGGCGGATAGGCGAAAAAACCGGCAGATAGCTTGAGGATTAACCGGTGGTTTATCTGGAAATACCTGAAAGTATTCATACAGATTATGTGGTGAATAGTATCCACAGTCTTTTATAGATAATCATCTTTCATGTGTTTATGAGATGGAAGAACGATGAAAAAAAGAATAGTAGGTTCTGCTTTCAAGATCACGATATTCAGAGACACAGTATTCTTTCGTCCATGATAATGTTTTTCCCTTCTGCAATAAGTAAAATACAAAATGTTCAATACGTTCATGACGTTCTTAAACAGGTTGTATTTGACAATAACTGTGGTAGTATAATAAAGCCAAAAATCAGAGAGGATTCAATCAAAGTTCATTAAAACATTTTCTCTATGTGTGCAATTAAAAGCAGTTTGACTAATGGAGACCAGATAATGCCTTTATTAAAACATAGAAAAAAGTATATATTAATGCATCGGGAGATGCCGTTAGTTTCAGGAAAGTATTCTTTTAAGAATCATGAGTTTGATACCGTTGAATGACTGGATCATCTGGAGAAAAATTTCTGATTACTGAGCAGGCTTGATACAGTTATTTAACAGATTGAGAGTTCAGGATCCTATGGCTCTTCTGTAAAGATCCAATATGTTAAGTGTTTCAGATTGTTATTGGCTGAAAGAAGATGCTCATTGGAAAGTCAGTTGAATCGATGAAACAAAAACAGAGACAGGCATGAATTTATAGAAATTTCTGATATACAGGTATCAGAAAATCAGTAAAGAGAGAAACTGAATCTCTTTTGAATCCACAGTATCAGTGATACATAGATGCAGGGAATCATCTGCAAAATGTATAAATAACATGATTATTATGCCAAAAATCAGAAATTCATGTGATTGGAATCAAGGCATTGTACATTTCATAATGACTGTTTGAAAAAATAATGTAAATAAGCAAGAAATATCTCAATTTATTGAACATAAACCATATATTTTCTGTTGCACAGAAATTGGTGTTGCGCTAGACTATTACTAGTAAAAGATTATCTTCAATCTTTTGCATGTACTCCTCTAGAGAAGGGGATGAAAGGAGAAAGAAAAAGTATGAAGAAGTTTTTAAGTTTCATGACTGCTCTGCTTCTCGCTGTCGTGTTCACAGCTACAGGAGTTCATGCAGCTAGTCCTAGTGCTGCTGGTGGCGTTAATAATGTTTCTGTTACTGATGCTAGTGGCAACAAAGTCGATGCTACTGTTACTGTTACACCAGTAGCTCAGAATTCCGTTGCTGTTGCAAAGAATTTAAACGGCGTAGTTCTCGTAGTTGAATTCAATGCACCAGAAGGAAAAGTGTATAATGTTACACTGACAAGTGCAGATCTTGGAAATGGTCAGTATACTTACACACATTTCAAGAGCGACACAGATGCTACTGTAGTTGATCAGGGAACAACAACTGCTAAGAATGGCACAGTAACAATTACATTACATGGTGCTTCTCCAGTTGTCTTCCAGAAGGCTGGAAACACAGCAGCTGGCGGCAATGGAACAGCAGTTCCGAACACAGTTGACGCTGAGTAATTAAGATTGATTATATGCTTCGTCAGTCAGACTGGCGGAGTTTTTTTATACCTTGATGCAGTGAACAGATGGATGTCACAGTTGAAGTGTGGTATTCTTAAAACTGTTCAGAGAGGAAAGGTCATGGGTCAGAAGAATCAGAAACATAGTCATAAAAAGCTAAAGAGATGGATTGTTGCGGTTCTTGAGATCGCAGTTGTGATAGCGGCAGTGATTGGGGTTATGCAATGGCATCACCTCGGACCTTTTCAGGTAAAAGAAGAAGCTGCTGCCACACCAAAGCCTACTCCTTCCGCAGTTACTTATGTCAATGACAGTAATGAACCAAGTGGAGAGTATGTTCTGGATGATGCGACGGTGCAGAGTCTGAGAGATGAAATTGCACAGGATAAGGCAATCAATCCGGATATCAAGGGCGTTCTTTATTTTGAAAGTGGTCTGATTCACAAGGCGGTTGTACAGGGAACTGATAATTCCTATTACATCTATCATCAGTGGGAAGATGGTTCGGAAGGATCCACCAGAAATGCAGGTATGCTGGATTACCGGAATGATCTGTCCAGAGATGATATGAATACGATCATGTACGCGCATTACTGGAGAAGAGATGATCCGGCACCGTATGATAATTATGGTTTCACTGCTTTGAGAAAGCTTAGAGATCAGTCGGAATATGAAGCCAACAAGTATGTTGTGTTTGTGACGGAAACGGATATCCGTTATTACGTGGTGGCGTATGCTTACAGTTGTCCGATTGTACATGCCAGTGACGGAGATTATCCGGCTGAAGGTATGGAATATAACAGGGTTTCATATGATAATCAGTATTTTGCCAGTTATATTCAGAAAGTTAAAGAAAATGAGTATTATGATACAGGCGTAAGTATTGATTACGGAGACAAGTTTCTGACACTTCAGACGTGTCTGCAGGAAACGGATGATGCGCATGAAGTGATTCTGTGTAAAGAATTGGGACGTACATGCCAGTGACGGAGATTATCCGGCTGAAGGTATGGAATATAACAGGGTTTCATATGATAATCAGTATTTTGCCAGTTATATTCAGAAAGTTAAAGAAAATGAGTATTATGATACAGGCGTAAGTATTGATTACGGAGACAAGTTTCTGACACTTCAGACGTGTCTGCAGGAAACGGATGATGCGCATGAAGTGATTCTGTGTAAAGAATTGGGACGTAAAAGTTTCTGAGATTGTTTATAATAGTAATGTTTGATTCAAGAAGAGAGCGGGGAGGAACGATATGGAAACAATGCCGGCAAATACTGCGGTAGAAGAAGATGAAGATACCATAGATCTTGGTGAAATTTTCTATCTGCTGGGGCATCACATTGCGCAGATTATCCTGTTTGGACTGATTGGCGCAGTCATTACATTTGCAGTGACGGAATTTCTGATTGCACCGAAGTATACAGCTACTTCCAAGATGTACATTCTTTCCAGTTCGACCGATTCAGCAATTGATCTGTCAGATCTTCAGATGTCATCTCAGTTGAAAGATGACTACAAGGAGCTTCTGACGTCCCGTTCTATTCTGGAAGATGTGGAAAAGGATCTGGATCTGAATTATTCCATTGACAGTCTGCAGGGAATGATTGAGATTACAAATCCTACGGATACACGTATTCTGAATATCTCTGTAACCAGTGAAAATGCAAAAGAAGCTGCCGATATTGCCAACAGTCTGGCAAAGAACGGTAAGGAATATCTGCCGAGAATCATGAAGACGCAGGAGCCTTCCGTATTTGAATCTGCGGAAGTTCCGAAGGAAAAGTCTTCTCCGACTGTGAAGAAGGATACGTTGATCGGTGGTCTGGTTCTGGCACTTATTTACATCATTGTTCTGATTACTAAGAACCTGATGAATGACGCAATCGTCACACCAGACGATGTCACCAAGGTTCTTGGTTTCCAGCCGTTAGCTGTGGTGCCGGAAGGCAGACGTATGAAGAAGCGCAGCAGCAATAGCAAGCAGAAGGGAGGAAGCGGTCAGTATGAATAAAATCATCATGAATGATCTTCCCGAACTTCCGTTTGATGTGGAGGAGTCCATTAACCAGCTGCGTGTTAATCTGAGCTTTGCGGGTGTAGATACAAAGGTGGTCTTTGTGACCAGTACGGTTCCAAATGAAGGGAAGTCTTTTATCTGCATGCAGTTATGGAGATCTCTGGCCGGGATTGACCGACATGTACTGTTAATTGATGCAGATATGCGTATGTCTGAAATGAGAAATGATTATGGTTTCTCGATGCAGACAGGATATGCCGGGATTGCTCATTATCTGAGTGGTCAGGCGGAAGTCAATGATGTTGTGTATGCGACCAATGTTCCAAACGGATATATTGTTCCGGTTACCAATCTGATTGCCAATCCGGCTCCTTTACTGGAGTCTGAACGGTTTCAGAAGCTCATAGAAGCATGCCGGAAGACATTTGATTATGTCATTATTGATACACCTCCTCTGGGATCGGTTGCGGATGCTTTGAATATCAGCCGTTATTGTGATGGTGGTATTCTTGTTGTACGCAGTGATGGTGTTTCAAGAAAACTGGTACAGAATTCTGTTGCCTCTTTGAAGAGAGCAGGATCGCCATTGCTTGGCATTGTGCTGAATCGTGTCAATATGCGTCAGCATGGCAACTACTATTACAAGAGCTATTACAAGTATGGATATGGCGCTGACTATTACCGCAGTGACGGTAAGAGTAAAAAGCACAGGAAAAAGAAGAAGTAATATGAACCGGCATCTGATAAAAGATGTCGGTTTTAAGATGGAAATAGAATAAAACAGTAAAGGAATCATTGCATGGTTATGTTATGATAAGACCATGCATTTATTCAGAAAAAAAGATTGGATCCTGATGCACAAGGATGTGGAAGTGCTGAAGGGAAAATATGATTTTGAAAGACATTCCTTCCGGGAAGTGGAACTGATACATCCGGAGCATCTGCCTGTCGGAACATTAGTAAATGATGTTTTTTCTCTGAAGAAACTGAATTCATGGATTCATTGGCGCGGGATACCGGGATACCGGGTAGGATTAATGCAGTTAATGGAAAGACTGCAGGTGAAGGAACCTCTGGAGCTTCTGGAGAAGGCACATATGCTTTCGGTATCGGACTGTTACTGGCTGAAAGAGGAAGATGAAACAGTCAGATGGAAAGATGTTAACTTTTTTCATCATTCCTTTGATGATACGGGATTTGGTACAGTTATGTTTGCAAGAATTGCCTATGATGCGCCAGATTCCGCTAGGAAAACACCGAATAATACGACAGCTGGTTATCATCGCAAGGCGTGGCTGATTCAGAATGGTCAACTGGTGCTTGCCAAGGGTGGATCGGCTAAGGTACAGGAAGAACCTGTAAATGAATGGCTGGCTAGTCAGATTGCTGAAAGGCTTGGCATTGATGCGGTGCACTATGATCTTGGCATTTATGAAGATCAGGTGGTTTGTTTATGCCCGGTTATAACGGATGAACATACCGACCTGTTCAGCGCTAAAGATGTCATGCGTGGCGTAAAGGTGCCGAAAGGTGAGTTCTCTGGTCAGTATTATCTGGATGAACTGGCAAGGCATGGCATTACAGATGGTGAAGAGAAGCTCAGTGATATGTGCGTGCTGGACTATCTGATGATGAATACGGACCGGCATAATCAGAATCTTGGTATTCTGGTGGATGCGGATACGATGGAATGGAAAAAATGGGCTCCGGTATTTGATACGGGAACGGGTCTTGCCTGTCTGAAGGAAGATGACGAGGTGGCAGAGGAAGAAGAACAGGAGGATTGTGAGCTGTTCAATGCGAAAGGCTTCTCCCATGAATATCTTCTGCAGTTCATTGATTTCAGACGTTATGATTTCAGGGGATTGCAGGATCTGGCGGATGCGTATGGCAATCAGTTAGTGAAGTATCAGAAGAATACGAATATCAGCAACCGCCGGATTGATGATCTGTACAGACTGTTTTACAAGAGAGTGCTGCGGATTCAGAAAGCGGCTTCAGGAGATATCAGATGAAGAAAAAATCACGGAATTCTGTAAAGATTGCGGCATTGGTGGTTGTAGTTTGTGTTGTGATTGCCGCAATGTTCGGAATCCAGAAATGGAAAGACGGGCAGGAAGAAAAAAAGGAAGAAGAAAGTTCTGTTGATGTCGAAGACAAGCTGGCTGTGATTCAGGTCAATGGGGTCACCTATAAGCAGAAGGGAGATATCCGCTGCTATGTGCTGATGGGTATTGACCATGCGGATCAGCAGGATGTTATGGAACGCGGCAACTTTGGTCAGAATGATCTTCTGCTTGCTATTGTGGTCAATGATACGAATAAAACATATCAGATTCTGCAGATGAACCGTGACAGCATGGTAGATGTGATTCAGATTGACCAG
>CAZHUX010000066.1:0-9605 GCA_964535445.1 uncultured Galactobacillus sp.
GCAGTCTTATTCTTGCTTTCTGACATTAGTTCAATTCGTTCTTCAAGATCCTGATAACATGCCAGTATCACCTGAAGCATATACCGGATAAAAGGAGATGGATCATTTTTCCCTTCATCCCAACCATAATCAGAAGCCTGCAGAGCATCGTAATATTTGTCCTTTGTTTTCTCTATTTCTTTTTCGATACTGATGTACTTTCCTACAGAGTATCCATTCTGGTATAAAAGCAGAAGCGTCAGAAGTCTGCTCATACGATCATTACCATCATTGAATGGATGGATACAGAGAAAGTCCAGAATAAAGCATGGGATCAGTATTAATGGCTCTACCTGTTCCATTGCGATTGTTTCATTGTAGCTTTTACAAATAGTTTCAACTGTCGCAGATGTTTCATATGGTGCGACAGGGGTGAAACGTGTAACTACCTTTCCGTCAGATCTTATTTCTTTTATATAGTTCTGGACATTTTTATAATGACCGGCATAGGATAAGCCTGTTGTTTTTAACATGTCTCTGTGCATTTGAAGAATGTAGTTAGAACGAACAGGGATTACATCATAGTTTTCGTGTATTGTATTCAGTACATTACAATATCCTATGATTTCATTTTCATCTCTGTTTCGAGGAGTCGTTTTCTCTTCAATTAATTGTTTCATTCTGGTTTCAGTGGTAACAATTCCTTCAATCCGGTTTGAAGATTCTGTACTTTGAATCCTGGCTGATTTCATCAATCGTTCAAGTTTTGCAGGTTTTTGTGTAATAAACAGATTCAGTCTTCCTTTTTTTTCATGAATTCTCGCAGTCAGTGTCAGAATATCCATGTTCCAGTTTCTATCCTTCAGACTCTCATAATCGAAATTTCTCATATATTTACGCCCAATCATTAGTTCTTTCACCCAATTATTCAATATTTTGGGCGATAAGTCAAAACATGGCAATAGAAGTAAGATCCTGATTTATGCTGTCTGTCATATTGAAAAAGCATTTCGTCATGAATCTTAAGGATTGTAAAAGGTATGCAGTATTGTATGTGCAGATGAAGAGGAACGATGCTTATGAAAATGGGGAATGATCTTAATAAGTTTGGAAAAGATGTACAGGAATATACAGATTTGAAGAACAGTATTGATAAGGAATATCAGAATCTGAAGGATCAGATAGAGATCTTAAATTCTATGTGGACTGGTGATGCACATGATGCCTTGATGACTGAATTTAAACAGGATGATGAGCAGGTAAAGGAGATGCTTTCCTATCTTAAGAAAGTTGAAAAGAATCTGAATCGTGCATTAGAAGCATACAGAAATTGTGAGAACAGTGTTGGAGAAACGATTCATTCATTGTGAGGCATAACTATGAAAGAAGCTATTAATTTAAAAGTAACATCAGAAGAGTTGGAAAAACAGGCATCAAGTGTACAGACATCTGTTAAGAAACTGATGGGGAGTCTGGATTCTATGAACCAGAAGTTAAGAACAACAGCATCATACTGGACCGGGGATGCTGGTAATAAACAGAGAAATGCATGGAATAAGAACTATGATGATGTATCAAAGATTCTGAAGTATCTGAATGCATATCCGGATCAGTTAAGAAAGATGGCCGGTAATTATCAGAATACAGAAACTACAAATAAAGGTATTTCTGAAGGCCTTGCGTCTGATGTAATTGTTTAAGGGAGAGAGTTATGAAGAGTGAAGCAGAAATCTATCTGGATTTTTATAAAGCAAAGGCACAGGCTGATAAGCTTGATGATCTGGTTAATAAACTGAATAACATTTATCAAAATGAAATGCAATGCCTGCAGGGCGTTTCCAGAGACTGGACAGGGGACAATGCATCAGCTTATATAGCAAAAGCTACAAAGGTATGTGATGAATTAAAGAAAATCATTAACCAGCTGAAGCAGTCTTCAAATGCTTTAAGAACAGCAGCATCCAAGATGCTGAAGACAGAATTAAATGCGGCAGTAATAGCAGGAAGAAGCATTTCAGTCTGATAAATATGCATTCTGTCAGTATTCAGTAATTTAGAAGTATCAATCCTATAGAATCAATCATGTAAGGAGGCAAAAGTAATGAAATATACAATAGACACAACACGTGTCAGTGATGAAGCAAACAGAATGAATGACATTGCGAATAGTATTATGAATGCCTCTGATACGTTGAATGGAATCATTGGAGCAAATGCTCTGTGTACAGACAGTGGCAGAATGATCATGAGATCTCTGATGTCTGTTAAGAAGGAATTAGATGCCAATGCAGGTAAGACTAAGAAGTATGCTGGTGCATTGAGTGATATTGCGGCACTTTATGGTAATGCTGAGAAGAAGGCAATGGGTGAGGCAAGCTTTAAAGCAAAAAATAAATATAATCAAACTGAGAAGTTTTTTATGGGTTTAGGCTATGAAGCAGTTAAAGGATTTGCTGGGCCATTCGGCAACGTGGCTGAACTGGCAAAAGATGATATCTTAAATGAAAACGACACAGATTTAAAAGAAGATAAGGCTGATATTGAGAAAGATGCATACCGTTTTATCAGAAATATTGTTAAATATGGCTCTGTCAAGACTGCATGGTCTGAAACATTTGGTCTTGATAAGTTTGATGATTTTGAAGAATCGGTTCTTGGAGATTATGCTCCAACAGGTGATGATTTTGAGGTCGATTTGGTTGTTATTAACTGGGGTTTTGTAGCAATTAAATGTTTTGATGAAAATTATAAAGAGTTTAATGGAATTACTCCAAGAATGATAGAAGAAACTGCAATTGAGACCGATTTGTCTGTTAGTAGTGATCTTCTTGTTGCATTGGCTGCATATGGTACAGCTAAGCTAAGCAAATCGATAACTCTTGGTAATCTCGTGAAATTTACTGGAGGTTATCTAATTGATCATGGTGGAAATTATATTGCAAAACAGGTTACTGGCAATCCTGATGCGACATGGAAAGAGAGTACATCAGATGCATTATGCGATTTAATTAACCCGGCAATTGGAGAAGTAGTGAAAAAAGCAGGCAGTGCTGTTCAGTGGATTGGTTCACAGTTATCACCTATATGTGTTAGTTAAAGGAGAAAGATTATGAAAAACAATGTCAGAGAATTACTTCCAATTGGATCTGTAGTAAAGATGAAGGGTGCCACAAAGAAGGCAATGGTTTATGGTATCAAGCAGACAGATACAAGTACAGGAAAAGAATATGACTATATTGGTGTTGTATATCCTGAAGGTAATTTAGGAGAAGGCAGTCAGTTCTTCTTCAATCATGACATGATTGGTGAAGTATATTTCCGCGGGTATGAAGATGAGGAATATAAGAGTTTCAGAGAGAAGCTTGCGGATTACTACGATAAGAAATAATTATCTCTTATCGATAGTAAGTTTTCTGTTCTTCCCTTTAATACGGATATGATCAGGTAATGAAGATACAGGTTTTAACATAGATACAGAAGTATAGGTATCCTGTATTTCCAATACGCCTATATCTTCAAAAGGGAATAAGGTACATAGTGATCCAATGATATCCTTAGGTCTGATTTTATCTTTTCTTCCAGCATGGATACGGATGACAGTCTGATGAGTGTCAGTCTCTTCTTTGTGTAAAGGTATGGATAAATCAGAAGGATGGATATCTTTTTCTGTATAGAGAAGACTGTGTTCTTGAATCCATATGCCGGTTTCAGCAGTCATATCTTCTGAATTCATTAAGGTAATGGTTATGCCTGTATTGCCCTGATGGGCAGTACGGCCGGATCTATGAATATAGGTCTGATAGTCAATTGGAATATCATAATGAATGATATGAGATACATCAGTAATGTCTAATCCTCTGGCTGCTGCGTCTGTAGCCACAAGGATTCTGATATTACCTTTCTTAAAGTCATTCAGAATATGTATTCTTTTCTTCTCTTCATAATCTGATGAAAAGTCACTGCACAGAATGTTTCTGTTCTTTAATTGTTCGGAAAGATATGCGGCGTCTTTTTTATAATTGGAAAAGATAATAGCTTGTGAGATGGGAAGTGTCTCTAATAAAGAAAATAATGTATGAAGCTTATCCTCTGTTTCTATGTAATAAGAAGTTATGTTCTCATTTAAATGATTGTCATCTAACTGTAAGATTTCATATGGTTCAGGCAGGAAAGAAAGAACCTGATCATTCATAGTCGCAGAAAGACATACAGTCTGTACATGTACATTGTTTAAGATTGACAGGGTCTGTTCTTTCTGACCTGTAGAGATAATCTGATCTGCTTCATCAAGAATACATAGTTTTAATTCATTCAGATGAAGCTTATCCTGATTAACAAGATCCATGATTCTTCCTGGTGTGCCTATAACAATATCAGGATGATGTCTTAAGGCATTCTCCTGTTTATGGATATCCATTCCACCGATTAATGTCACGATATGATGACGGGTAAGAGAAGATACTTTATCAGCTGTATCTGATACCTGTAAGGCAAGTTCTCTTGTCGGGACAAGGATTAATGCCTGAGGATTGTTCTGCATTGCCTCACACATATCCAGTACAGGTATCAGATAGGATAATGTCTTTCCACTTCCTGTTTCACTTTGTACAAAGAGGTTCTTTCCAGCTTCTATTTCAGGGATAACTTTCTTCTGTACTGGTTTTAAGGAAGTGATTCCTGCTTCTTTTAGACTATTCTTTACAATAGATTTCATGCGATTATCTTAGCATTTTACCGGATGTGTTACACTATTGTGTGATATGGAAAACTTTAATGATACGATTGCGGCTATCGCTACCGCTAATGCAATGGGTGCTGTATCTATGATTCGTATATCTGGTGATGAGGCAATCCACATTGCGGAGAAATTAATACATAAGGATTTAAGTCATAAAGACGGCTATACCATTACCTATGGAACAATATGGGATGGTGATGAACCAGTAGATGATGTCCTTGTTTCTTTGTTCAGAGCTCCTAAGTCCTATACAGGAGAGGATGTCATAGAGCTTGGATGCCATGGCGGTCTCTATATTACAAGAAAGATATTATCTCTTGTATTAGGTAATGGTGCCCGTATGGCAAGACGTGGTGAATTCACGGAAAGAGCATTTTTAAATAATAAGATGGATCTGGCCCAGGCAGAAGGAATTGATGAATTAATTCGTTCCAGGGATGAACTGAATGCCAGGAATGCCATGCATTCTTTAAGGGGATCTGTCAGTACATTGTTAAAACCATTAGAGGAAGATCTTACCCAGATTATTTCCAATATAGAAGTGAATATAGACTATCCGGAATATGATGATGTGCATCAGTTAACAGAAGAAGAGATTATTCCAAAGGCTGAACAATGGTTAAAGGATATTGATAAGATTATTGAAACGGCAAGACAGTCTTTAGAGATCAGAGAAGGCATTGATACGGCTATTATAGGCAGACCGAATGTAGGAAAGTCTTCTTTGTTAAATGCTTTATTAGAAGAAGACAAGGCTATTGTGACAGATATAGCCGGTACAACCAGAGATGTCGTTGAAGGCAATGTGAATGTTAATGGAATTCCATTACATCTGATTGATACAGCAGGTATTCATGAATCAGAAGATACCATAGAAAAGATAGGCATAGAGAAGTCCATGCAGGCATTGGATAAAGCCGATTTAGTCATTGTTGTATTAGATGGATCAGAACCTTTAACAGAAGAAGACCAGAAGTTGTTATCTCTTACGAAAGACAGAAAGAGACTTGTAGCCTATAACAAGAAAGACAAGGGAAGTCTTTATGATGGTATCTCTGTCAGTGCAAAGGATCATGATATCAAGGCATTAACAGATGCATTAACAGAGATGTATGAGAAGGAAATGATCAGTGCCAATACAGATACACTGAATAATGAAAGACAGATAGGATTAGCAGTACAGGCAGAAAAGTCTATGAAATCAGCATTGCATACATTAAAAGAAGGCATGGAACTGGATTTAGTCACAATTGATTTAGAGAACTGCTGGCATGCATTAAGAGAGATAACAGGGAAAGCAGGCAGAGAAGATCTTCTGGATGAGATATTCTCAAGGTTCTGTCTTGGTAAATAGTATGAGTGAATTGCATTTTGTGGATAGTCATGCCCATATTATGGGTAAAGAGTTTGAAGATGATCTGGATGCGGTGATACAGAGAACAGAAGAGAAACATGTAGACCGCATCATGATCATTACCTTAACAAAGGAAGAAGCATTAAAGGCAATAGAATTCTCTAAGAGAGATCCTCATAAGTATGTTGTCGCAACAGGAATATTTCCGGAAGATGTGACTAAGGTAACTGATCAGGACTGGGAGGATTTTGTCTCAATTGCCAAGAGAAAGGAAATTACTGCCATTGGTGAAATAGGTCTGGATTATCATTGGGAGAAAGATCCCGGTATAAGAGCTTTGCAGAGAGAGTTTTTTATCCGTCAGATTGATTTAAGCATAGAGCTTCATAAGCCTTTTGCGGTTCACAGTCGTGATGCCATACAGGATACATTTGATATCATGAAGGAACATCATGGGCATGGCTTAATGCATTGTTTCTCAGGTACTAAAGAGATGGCAGTAGAGTTTAACAAGTTAGGCTACTATATTGCTTTAGGCGGTGCATTGACTTTCAAGCATGCAAGACATGCCGTAGAAGTCGCAGAATCCATTGATGAGAAATGGTTATTAACAGAAACAGACTGTCCTTACATGGCTCCTGAACCAGTCAGGGGAACCAGGAATGAACCTTCTAACATTCCCTACATTACCCGGAAGATGGCGGATGTCAGAGGTGTATCATTAGAGCATATGGCAAATGTCATTGAACATAACTGGGATCGTTATCTGGAGATGAAGTGATGGAAAGAAAACGCATCAGAGAAGTCATTGTTGTAGAAGGACATCATGATACCGAGAAGCTGCGCAAGTATTATGACTGCGATACGATAGAGACAAGCGGTACCCATTTAGGGAAAGCAGTCATGGACAGGATCAGAGAAGCACAGAAGAAGCGTGGTGTCATTATCTTTACGGATCCTGATTCACCAGGCAACCGTATCCGTGATCAGATTAATAAAGCCATACCGGATTGTAAGAATGCATTTGTGGATAAGAAAGATGCCCATACCACTAGGAAAGTGGGCGTAGAACATGCTTCAAAGGAAGCATTAGACAGAGCATTGGAACATCTGGTGACTTTTACGGATAAAGCAGAATCAGAGATCACAATGCAGGATCTGATAGAACTTGGCTTAAGTGGAAATAAGAACAGTTTTCAGTTAAGAGAAAAGGTTGGAGAAGTTTTGCATATCGGTATGGGTAATGCAAAGACCATGCTTCACAGAATGAATTATTCAGGTATAACTAAAGAAGAATTACAAGAAACGGTAGATACAGTATGCATACAGATGAAAGAAGAATAGCAGTACCATCAAAGACAAAAGAGATATTAGATACTTTTCATCTGCATGCCAAGAAAGGATATGGACAGAACTTTCTGGTAGATCCTGTCATAACAAGAAAGTGTGCCGAGCTATCCCATTGTGAAGGTGCTGTTATAGAAATAGGACCGGGCATAGGATCTTTAACAGAAGAGCTTGCCCTACACAGCAGGCATGTGACTGCTTATGAGATAGACCCGGATATGGCTGAAGTATTAAAGCATACATTATCAGCCTATGATAATGTAGAGATTATCCTGCAGGACTTTCTGGAAAGTGATATAGAGACAAAGGTAAGAGAATTAAAGAATACCTATGGACAGGTAACCGTATGTGCTAATCTTCCCTATTACATAACAACCCCTGTATTATTCCGTATCTTTGATATGGGGGATGATATTCCCTATATTACAGTCATGGTACAGAAGGAAGTAGGAGACAGGTTTGCCAGTAAGCCTGGAGATAAAGATTACAGTGCTTTATCAGTAGAAGGTCAGTATCTGTATAAGATCAGAAAGTTATTTACGGTACCGGGAAGAAGCTTTAATCCTTCTCCAAGAGTAGATTCATCTGTGATACAGTTTGAAAGAAGAACGAATATCGATAATACAATTGATTTAAAGGATTTCTTTGCATTTGTAAGAGCCTGTTTCAAACAGAGAAGAAAGACATTAATCAATAATCTGAAAGAGTATTATCAGGATGGAAACAAGGCACAGAAAGTACTGGATAAAGCAGGTGTTCCTGCATCTGTAAGAGCACAGGAATTATCTTATCAGGAATTACAGAAGATTTATGAGGCTTCATTATGATGAAAGACAGAGCATACGCAAAGATTAACCTGTGTCTGGATGTGGCAGGAAAAAGAGATGACGGATATCATGATCTGAAGATGATCATGGTTCCGATTGATTTCTATGATGTACTGCAGATGGAACCGGCAGTAGAAACTACATTATCCTTAAACAGAAGTTATTTACCGATAAATGAAAAGAATACAATCGTAAAGGCAATCAGGGTCATGCAGAGAAGATATGGCTTTCATCTTGGCTTCAGATGCATCTTACAGAAACATATTCCTACCCGTGCAGGACTGGCCGGAGGGAGTGCTGATGCGGCAGCTGCCATACGCATGATCAATAAGATACTGGATCTGCATATGAGTATGGAAGATATGATAGATGCAGGGAAAGAAGTAGGTTCAGATGTACCTTTCTGTATTGTAAACAGACCTTCTTATGTAGAAGGTACAGGGGAGATTATCAAACCTTTTACATGTCATCCTGACTTTGAAATACTTCTTGTAAAGCCTAAGAGAGGTGTATCTACGAAAGAAGCATTTTCTATTGTTGATAAGGAAGAGACGATTCATCCTGACTGCATGAAGTTAAGACAGGCATTAATAGATAATGATTATGAAACAATGATTCACTCACTTGGTAATTCACTTGAGAAAGCAGCTATTGATTTAGTACCTGAAATCAGAGATGTAAAAGAACAGCTTGTTAACAGAGGGTTTGATGGTGTATTGATGTCTGGCAGTGGTTCTACGGTATTTGGTATTACAAGAAACCATGCATTATTAGAAGAAACGATGCAGGATATGAGGGATCAGAAGTTCTTTGTGCGAAGAACGGTAATATTAAACAGGGAAGGTAAATAATATGAGAAATGCAATCGTAATGGCGGGTGGTAAAGGAACCCGCATGAAGTCAGAGACACCTAAGGTTCTGCATGAGATTCTGAATGAACCTATGGCAGGACTGGTTGTAAACAGTCTGAAGGAAGCTGGTTGTGAAAGGATTGTTATGATTACAGGCTACCAGCATGAAACCGTAGAAAAGGCAATGGCAGGACAGTGTGAGTTTGCCTTACAGGAACCTCAGTTAGGTACAGGCCATGCAGTTATGCAGGCAAAACAGCTGGAACATGAAGGTGGATTAACATTAGTAGCATCCGGGGATTGTCCATGTGTCAGAAGTGAAACATACGCTAAGATGTATGAAGAAATCGGAGATGCAGATATGGCAGTATTAACGGCTGTACCGGATGATAACGGAGCTTATGGCAGAGTTATCAGAAGATCTGATAATACGGTAGAGAAGATTGTTGAGTTTAAGGATGCCAGTGAAGAAGAAAAGAAGGTCAGAGAGATCAACACCGGTATCTATG
>CAZHUX010000067.1:0-9605 GCA_964535445.1 uncultured Galactobacillus sp.
TGTACAAATATTGTGTACAAAAGGCCAAAACCCTTAAAAAAAGTCAGAAATTTATGTTTTTATGCAATGATTTCACTGCTGTTTTGGTACAGCTTTGTATAGAACCCGTTCTTCCTGAGTAATTCATCGTGTGTTCCCTGCTCAATGATCTTTCCCTGTTTCAGAACAAGTATTTGATCTGCGTTGATAATTGTTGAAAGCCGGTGTGCAATAACAAAGGTAGTACGGTCTTTCATCAGCTGATCCATTGCTTTCTGAATCAGATATTCTGTTCTGGTATCCAGAGAACTGGTTGCTTCATCAAGGATTAGCATCGGACAGTCATCCAGCATTGCTCTGGCAATGGAAATCTGCTGTTTCTGTCCCTGTGATAAGGAATCCGGTTTCAGAATTGTATCAAATCCATCCGGCAGTACTTCTACAAAGTGCCTTAATCCTACTGCATCCATTACCTGCCATAATCTTTCATCAGCAATCTTTTTCTGGTCTTCTTTATTAAGATTCAGTAACAGGTTTTCTCTTAATGTTCCTTCAAATAACCAGCTGTCCTGCAGCACCATCGTAAAGCAGTCGCGGACCTGTTTTCTGGATAAATCCCTGATATCTGTTCCATCAATTGAAACTGATCCACTGTCCGTTTCATAGAAGCGCATCAGAAGATTCACCAATGTTGTCTTACCGGCTCCGGTTGGTCCTACAATTGCAATCTTCTGACCTTTCTTTGCCTGCAGGGAAAAGTCCTGTATCACTGCTTTTTCTGCATCAGGATAAGTAAACCATACATGATCAAATGTTACATTTCCCTTATCTTCAGGTATCCAGTCTGCCAGATCTTTCTGTACCGGTGGTTCCTTTTCTTCCAGAAAAGAGAATACACGGTTACCTGCGGCAGCGGCACCCATCAGGATCTGCATGGATTGTGAAAGTCTGGAAATTGGTTGTGTAAAGTACGTAACATAGGCAAGAAATCCCACAATCATACCAAAGCTGCCGCTGCCATTTAACACTAGAATGCCTCCGACCACACAGACTGCCACATATGCCAGATTCGATACAAAGGAAGATACCGGCATCATAAGCCCCGATAAAGCCTGTGATAAGAAGCCGTCATGAATCAGAGCATGATTATATTTGTCAAACCTTTCTTCCGATGCTTCTTCCTCGTTATAAGCTATAACAATATTCTGGCTTCTGTATATTTCTTCAATATAGCCATCCAGACTTCCTAAATCCTGCTGTTGTCTGACATAGTAAGGCATGCTTTTTTGTGAAATCAGATTGGTAAGCCATACCCCCAGAAATCCGGTAATAATTGCGACAAGAGCTAATGGAATATTCGTTACCAGCATCATCATAAGACTCCCGATGAACATTAATGCTGCATTAGCCAGCAAGGAAACAACCTGACTGACAGATTGCGTTAATGTATCCACATCATTGGTGATTCTCGATAATGTATCACCCTTTGATGTTCTGTTGAGATAAGCCATCGGCAGCCGGCATATTTTCTCATCCAGCTGATTACGAAGATCTTCTCCCATCTTCTGGGTTGCCTTACCCATGATCCAGCTCTGTAAGACATTCAATAACTGTCCGGTCACATAAAGAATCAAAAGAACCAGAACTGTTACTTTCAAGGCTGAAAAATTCATTCCGTTCTTCATTCCATCCCGGATCTGATCCACAAACCGGGAAAGAAAGCCCGGTGATAAGAGACTTAATACTGCCGATAATGCAGTTAATATTCCTGCAATCAGAAAAGCCTTATGATACTTCTGACTGTATTTCCATATTTTCTGAAATGATTTTTTCAGATCTGTTTTTTCACCTGTATAGACAGGTCTTCTGTCTTCTTTCATACAGCTGCCTCCTGACTCTGTGTCTTTGCGATCTGTTGATAAACATCACATGTCTTCAACAGGTCTTCATGTTTTCCTTTACCGACGATCTTTCCCTGGTCCATAACCAGAATCTCATCGGCATCTTTTACGCTTCCGATTCTCTGGGTAATGATGATCTTTGTTGTCTCCGGATAATTTTTCAGAAGATCATGCTGAAGCTTTCTTTCCGTTTCATAATCCAGGGCAGAGGCAGAATCATCCAGAATCAGAATTTCCGGAGATTTTGCCAGGGCACGGGCAATGGAAAGACGCTGTTTCTGTCCACCGGAAAGATTAGATCCTTCCTGCATGACCGCTGCCTTCTCTTTTCCATCCATCTTTTCAACAAATTCTTCTGACTGTGAAGTTTCCAGGGCTTTATCCATGTTTTCTTTTCCATCTGAGCCATACAGAACATTGGATTCCACCGTACCGGATAAAAGCACAGATTGTTGTGGGCAATACCCGATCTTATCTCTTAAATCACGCAGAGAATAATCACGGATATTGATTCCATCTACTTTGATTTCCCCTTTGGAAGGATCGTAGAAACGTGGAATCAGATTTACTACCGTACTCTTGCCGCTTCCGGTTGAACCGATGATGGCAAGTGTTTCACCCGGCTCAGCAGTAAAGCTGATATCCTGAACAGTAGGTGTTTCTTCACCCGGATAGCAGAAGTCCACATGTTCAAAAGAAAGTGTTCCTTTCGTTTCAGAAGACTCTGCATTTCCTTCATCTTTTACAATTGGTTTTGTTTCAATGACTTCATCAATTCTCTTCAGACTGACAGCCGCTTTTGGAATCATTGTAAAGATCATCGTCAATGATACAAACGCATTGACAATCTGTACCGCATATTGTGCAAAAGCCAGCATGCCGGCAAATAATCCTGCCTGGGCTGCACTTGCTGTTTCATTGATCAGAACAGCTCCGATCCAGTAAATGGCAAGTGTCATTCCGTTTAAGACAAGCTGTACGGAAGGAGATAGAAAAGCCATCGTTCTGATTGCGAAAAGATTATTTTCTGTCATATCGGCATTGGTATCCGAGAACTTTTCTTCCACCGTATCTTCCGCATTATAGGCATGAATCACCGCAATTCCAGACAGACTCTCATCCGCAATCTGATTCAGATCATCCGTCAGTTTCTGTACTTTCTTCTGATGCGGCAGAATCATAGCTACACAGGCAGTCACAAATACAACTATCAATACGGTTCCGGTAACAGTAACAGCTGTCCACTGCCAGACCATACCGGACATCTTTCCGATTGCCCCGATTGCCGTGACCGGTGCTTTTACAAGTACCTGTAATCCCATCACAATCATGGTCTGAACCTGGGTTACGTCATTGGTAGATCTTGTGATCAGGCTGGCAGGAGAGAAATGATCTGTCTCTGCCAGTGAGAACTGCATCACCTGGTGAAATACTCTTTTTCTGAGATCACCGCCGATGGAAGAAGATAGTGCCGATACACATATGGCGGTGACACAGGAAGCGCCAAGACTTCCTAGTGCAAATAACAGCATCTTTCCTCCTGTATAAATCAGTTCATTTATACCTGTTCCCTGTTTCTGTAATAACAGAGTCAGACTGCTCATACATGCAGGCAGATTCAGATCCATCCATACCTGGATCAGAATGAAAACAATACTGCATGCTGTTAAGAACCATTCCTTCTTATGAAATCCTTTTAACAAACGGATCCACTTCATATTCGTTCCTTCTTTCTATTTATCTTACCTGGTAAGATATTGTTGCAAAAAAATACTAATCATCCAGTGACAATGGAGTCAGGATGCTCCATACTTCTTTCTGCGTTTTTACATATTCCTTCAGGCGATCCATCCCCACTTTATCAATTAATTCTGATAACTGTTCGTTCCGTTTCTTCTGTATATTCTCTACTTCTCTGCGGCCTTTATCTGTCATCCGGATTTCTGTAACCCGGGCATCACTTTTCCCGCTTTTACGGATAATCAGTCCCCTGTCACTCATCTTCTTGATCAGAACAGAAACTCTTCCGGTTGTCACATGCATGTCTCTGCTGATCATACCAGCGGTAACAGTTCCCTGTTTCCGGTAAAGATAAAGGAGAACTCCGAGCATTCCTTCACTCTCTGTTGCAGCATGGCGGTTCCATGATTCTTTCTGCTCTGGTCTGTTTTCAGCAAACAGCCGCATCAGTTCATCAATTTCCTTCTGTGCTGCCATACGTGCCTCCTTATTTATCTTACCAGGTAAGATATTAGTCCCTGATATAAGTTATGTCAATCCCTGTATCACAAAAAAAGATTCCCTTTTATGAGGAATCCTTATCATTCAGATCTCTTTGCAAGAAACAGTTGTACCTGTTTTTTCACTTCAGATCTTACCGGGATTGATAATCTCTTTTAAGACAAAAGAATCCTGATCATAAGTCAGATGAACAATACCGCAGTTTCCTATAAAACCATAGTCTTTACTCTGATCAATAACAGATAAGAATCTTCTGACTGCCATACCATGCGTTACAATCAGGATTGTATTTCCTGTGGATGTTTCCGCAATGTTCTTAACCGTATCGTAGATACGCTTTGTAAAAGCATTCAGATCTTCTCCCCCATACTTCACAAAGTAATCTCCATAAGGATATTGAGGATTTTCATCATTTGAGCCAGCTTCCTTTGTGCCAAGAAAGATTTCCTTTAATCCTTTTACTCTGTGATATGGCTTATCTGTAACAATCTCGGTAGTATCACAAGCACGTAACAAAGGAGAGCTGTATACATCGTCAAAGACAATATGATGAGTATCAAACCACTGTTCAGCCTGTTCTGCCTGCTGTATTCCCTTTGCCGTTAAAGGAGAATCACACTGTCCCTGATTGACATTCATTGTATTGAATAAAGTTTCGCCATGACGCATCAGATATATGTTCTTCATATTCTTTTCCTCGGTATCAGTCTGGATACGATCTTACTGATGGATTCAATATCCGCCTGTTCTTTGTTTAAAACAACTGCTTCCGCATGATCAGACAATATAGATGCAATGCTGAAAGAAAGAATCCAGGCATCTTCAGGATCATAGGTTTTAATCAAAAGGGTCTGTATATCCGTAATCAGATCATGTCTGTATTTATTGAAGAAGGAACTGTCTTCTTCATACCCTGTCGCAGCTTCAATCAGTTTTCTGTTCTTCTGAAAAGCCAAAAGAATATTACGGATAGAACGCTGAGGCTGCGTAAAGATATGTTTTAATGGTTCTTCACAGATATGTTCGATCATCTGCAGGATTTCATCCTCAATCTGTTTCTGCAGATCATCGATGCTGCGGTAATGTGCGTAGAATGTGCCGCGGCTGATATCAGCTTTCTGAAGGATGTCCTTTACTGTTATATGATCTGACTGTTTCTCATATGCCAGATCCAGATAGGCACGCCATATCGCATTATGATTTCTGATTACATCTCTTCGTTCAGCCATATCTTTCCTTCCAATGAATACCATTATAGCAGGAAATCATTAGAAACAGTGCGGATGCTTAGCATTCATTGACAATGTTCATAATGCCGAAAACAGCTGTATTTAATTCTTTCTGCTTGTATAGTCCTCTTCTATATTCTTTTTCCATGTGCTGCTCATCTGTCCTGATATACGCAGACTGCTTACAGCTTCACTGATACCTGCATAATTCTGTCCGATGCCTTCTTCATCTTAATGAAATCTGACCGCATGATCCGTATAGGTTGATCAGCCGTATGGAATATATACGTTGCCTGTAAAGAAAAGCAGAAGTTACACATACCGTACCAGGTTCCAGATAACCGATTTTATTTCTTTCTGTTTCAAGTTTCCTGCGGATTCATAGATATGTGCATCCACCAGAGGCATAAGGTTTTGGATCACATGGATCAACAGTCACATCTATCTTTGTGAATCATTTTGTATCATCTTAAACATAATTTCATTGTATATGAAAAGGAGTCATTCAGACTCCTGTATATCAGATATGCTTTACTGCACGTATTTATATTTCAGTATATGTCTGGTAATAAGATCAAAAATAAGACCACAGCCAAGTGATAATACCGCAACTGATACACCACCAAGAACCAGAAGATCCATACGGTTTAAACCAAGACCTGTAAAGATAATTTCGCCAAGGCCGCCAGCCCCGATCTTTGCGGCAAGTGTAGCACTGGCAATGACTTCAACAAGGCTGGATCTGACACCTGAAAGAATCATCGGCAGAGCTAATGGTATTCTCACTTTATGAAGGATCTGTTTATCATCCATCCCGATTCCTTCCGCACATTCAATGGTTGATAACGGAACATTTTGGAAACCAACAATGGTATTTAAAAGAATGGGAGGAACAGCCAGTATTGTTAAGGCGGTTAAAGCAGGTGCTGTGCCTACTCCCATAACCGGAATCAGAATTACCAGAATAGCAAGAGAAGGTATGACCCTTAATACCTGGAATGGACCTGAGATCCACTTTTCACTTTTGGGATTTTTCGAAGCTGCATAACCTAATGGAATCCCTATCACAGAAGCAATCGCAAGAGCAGCAAGACTGATCAGAAGATGGTCACGAACCTGGATCAGAAAAGAGCTTCCGTTTTCATTTAAATATGCAAGAATGCTCTGCCACATGTTACGCCTCCATGCCCTTAACACTGGTGCCGAGATGATTTTCTACTGCTTTCATAATGCCGTTCATACCTAATGCAAGTGCGGCAGAAAGCAGGCTTCCCCATAAGATCTTGACAGCATTCATGGTCCTTAAACCATCGAAAAGAAGATCACCCAGTCCTCCTGCATTGATCGCAGATGCAATCGTACCAATACCGATGGTAGAAACTACGGCAAGTCTGATACCTGCAAACAGGGATGCCTTTGCAAGAGGAACCTGTACTTTCCATAAAACCTGCATATCTGTCATACCAATGCCTTTGGCAGCTTCTACAACAGCAGGATCTACTTCATGTAATCCGGTCAGGAAGTTTCTTAATAACAGATACTGATTATAAGCAGTTAATACAATCACAGCGGTTGTTGTTCCTAGTCCTGTAACTGGTATCATCAAGGAAAACAGAGCCAGAGATGGAATAGAATAGATCATGGCAAAGATCTGATTCAGAACATTACCAAGCTTAGGAAAACGCATGGAAAGAATCGTCAGAACTACCGCAATTGCCAATGAGATCACTAATGTAATCAGCACAAGTTCAATATGCTGCAGTAAAGGAATCAGAATCTTATCAGGATGACGCATCAGATATTCGATCATTCTTCCACCGCTTTCCAGAATTCTTCCTGTTCCTTTTGAGAATCAATGAGAGATTGTACAAATGGATCAGCAGGATGACGGACAATGTTGACAGGCGTATCAAACTGTAAAAGCTTTCCGTTATTCATAATCATTGTCCTTGTGCCTAACCTGAATGCTTCATTGATATCATGTGTTACCAGAAGAAAAGTCTTCCCTGAACTTTTATGAATACGTTTTAATTCACTCTGGAGATTCATTCTGGTAATGGCATCGATTGCTCCAAACGGTTCATCCAGCAGCATGATCTGAGGGTCTGTAGCCAAAGCTCTTGCCAGGCCGATTCTCTGCTGCTGACCGCCAGAAAGCTGGGAAGGATATTTCTTCTGGTATTTGGCAGGATCCAGACTCACAAGATTCATCAGTTCATTGACTCTTGCGTCAATTTTATCGGAATCCCATTTCAATATCTTTGGAATTACGGAAATATTTTCTTCAATCGTCATATGTGGAAACAAACCCACCTGCTGAATAACATACCCCATCTTGCGGCGGATCTGTACCGGATCTTCTTTCGCAATATCTTTTCCAAAGAGCAGAACTTTACCTGCCGTCGGTTCAATAAGACGGTTCGTCATCTTCAAAAGAGTTGTCTTTCCACATCCGGAAGAGCCAAGAATCGTTACAAACTCTCCTTCTTCGACTGCAGCATTGACATGATCGACTGAATAATAATCATTTCCCTTATATTTCTTCGTGATATCCTGATATTCAATAGCATTCATTTCAATCTCCCTGCAGTGTCTTAAAGCTTGTCTTTAATGGAATCAAAATAGTCAGATGCTACATCTTCATATTCTTCTTTATCTACATCTACTTTAGCATTCAGTTTTGTTACAGTTTCCGTATCAAGCGTTGCACTGACCTTGTTTAAAACATCTGCGATATCAGGATGTTTCTTTAAAACGTCATCTCTTACAATCGGTGCAAGATTGTAAGGCGGCCATACATGCTTGTCATCTTCCAGAAGAACAAACTTATCTGTTTCAGATAACATGCCTTCGGTTGTATAAGCCGGTGCAGCATCCGCTTCCCCGTTTTCTACTACTTCATACTTCAATCCATTATCATAGACTTTGGAAGACTTCCAGTTGAATGGACCATAGGTCTTCTCCAAAGCAGGAATTCCATCTTCACGCTGATCAAATTCGCCTTGTGAAGCAAAGCGGATCTCGGATGCATTTTTCTGAAGATCAGAAATGGTCTTGATGCCATATGTGTCAGATGCCTTTTTACTGACAAATATACCCTGTCCGTCATTTGCTTTTGCATAATCAAGCCAGGTAATCTGGAATTTCTTCTCATACTGATCCTTGACTTCTTTATAGACAGCATCCGGATCTGTCAGAGGATCTTCACCAAGGATAGAAATAAGACCTGTTCCGGTATATTCCGGATATAAGTCTATCTCATCTGAAGTAATGCTTTTATGAATGACTGAGGAGGCAATATCAAAGGTGCGGTCTACTTTATAACCGGCATTTTCCAGTGCCAGTGAATAGATTTCCGCCACAATTTCATTTTCTGTGAAGTCTTTGGATCCAACCCGGATTGTATCACCATTATTGGAAGAGGATGAGCATCCGGAAAGTACTGCTGAAGATAAAGCTGCTGCAGTGACAGCAGTTACTATTTTTTTGAATTTCATACTATTCTCTTTTCTATCTGTCAGTTTTTCAGACAATATTGCATTCAAAACGGTTGTCAGGGATATCACGCTTCTCATACTTCTCATTTGTCTGACCAACTATGAGACTGCCAAGAGCTGTATATCCATCCGGAATACCAAGTTCCTTCTTAAGATCAGGATTCATTTCTATTGCGACGGTGGCGCCATAGATAACACACTGACCTACTCCTTCTTCGACTGCCGCAAGTGACATGTTCTGCAGGATAAAGCCCGGATCAGCAGAAGTAACCTTCTCATTTCCAGGGTCCTTAATCGAGAATATGATCATTGTCGGTGCACCATACAAAGGCTTGATGTCCGGATTCTTAAATAACTTAGCCGCATTCTCATTGATTTTATCAATCATTTCCTTACTTTTGACAATTGTCATATGAACCGTATTATAGCGTCCGCCGCCAACCGGGGCAGCCCATGCGGCTTTCAGAATATGCTGAAGCTGTTCATCTGTAACCGGCTCACCTGTATAGCTTCTGATTGATCTTCTTCTGTTCATAGCATCTGTTAATTCCATACTGATCTCTCCTCTAGAGAATATTCTCTAACAGATTCAGGCATTGTTAATTGTGTCGTTTCCGACCTGATGTAGATATTCTAATTATGCTTTATAGTGATTTCAAGAATTGTGCATTGACTATCTCACAGAATTGGATCATGAAACAGCCATAAATAAAAGAATGGACGCATCCATTCTTTTATAACTTATTCTATGCCATTAG
>CAZHUX010000068.1:0-9573 GCA_964535445.1 uncultured Galactobacillus sp.
CAGGTGATCAGATGATTCTTGATGGTCCACAGAGAAAGGGCAACCTGAGAAGATCCAGAGCTGGTGCTCAGAACATCGTTCCAGCTTCTTCAGGTGCTGCTAAGGCTATCGGTCTTGTTCTGCCTGAACTGAATGGCAAGCTGATCGGTGCTGCACAGAGAGTTCCAGTTCCAACAGGATCTACAACTCTGCTGTTCTCCGTTGTCAAGGGCAAGGATGTTACAGTTGAAAAGATCAATGAAGCTATGAAGGCTGCTGCATCTGATTCCTTTGCATACAATGATGAGGACATTGTTTCTTCTGATATCATCAATGAAACACATGGTTCTATCTTTGATGCAACACAGACAATGGTTAACAAGATTGACGATGACACATATGAAGTACAGACAGTTTCCTGGTATGATAACGAAAACTCCTATACTTCTCAGATGGTTCGTACAATCAAGTACTTCGCTGAAAACGTTAAGTAATTTGTCTGTAAAAAGACCTTTAAGAGGGAGAGCACAGAGCTTTCCCTCTTTTGTGTTGTTTTCATGAAAAGTAAACTTGTCACAAAGCTTTATTACTCTTAAAATAGTAACAGCGGGAGGCATCCATGACGAATCGACTGCCAGAGAAATTAACTCAATTGAGAAAGCATTATCAGTATGCACAGGGTGATGTAGCTTCCAGACTCGGCATACCGGTTACCGAATATATGAAATGGGAAAACGGGAACTCTATCTGTACGGCTGCACAATTGAAGCAGTTAGCAGATCTGTACCATATTTCTGTAGATTGTCTTGTGGATAATTTAAAGGATATTACGTTTGATGATAGTCTGAATGACAGTGTTCAGATTCCTTTCAGTGATATTTCTATGACCCAGCAGATTGATCCGGCTGATAACATGATGCCGGTAGACGGGGTATTGCCGCCAAGAGATGGCGATACCGTCAGAATGGATACTGATTCTCTTGGTAATACCAGGGTTGTAGGTGATCAGGATCTCGATCAGGGTGAAACCCAGATCGTAGAACCTCAGAAGGAATCCTATGAGGAAGAAAAGAGAGCCAGACGTAATCCTGAGGATAACCGTAAGAAGGATGCCGGGAAAAATAAGAAAAAGAAGCAGTCCGCAATTATTATCGGAGTTGTAGCTGCAGTAGTAGTTGTATTAGCTCTGATTATTGTATTGATGAGAGGCTGTGGAACAACCTTAACACCAGGTGAAGACAATCGTCTGGCAGTAGGAAGTACATATACTCTTTATGTTAATGAGAATGGTTCCTATAAGGAATATGGAAAGTTCTCACCATCCGCATCATTTGATAATGCTGTACAGGTAAGTGCATTTGATGGACATGCGGCAGCACTTTTAAGAAATGGCAAGGCGGTAGATTCTTCTAATAGTAAGACTGTAAATGGTTGGGAAGATGTGACATATATCGCAGCTGGCAAGAAACATACCGCAGCTGTTACAAGTGATGGCAAGGTAAAGTGCACAGGCAGTGATAAGGGATGTGATGTCTCTGGCTGGTCTAATATTGAAAAGGTATATGCCGGGGATGATATTACCATCGGTCTTACCAATGATGGTACATTACGCACAGCCGGCGGCAATGCCAATCCTGTCAGCGGTATGAAGAATGTTGAAGATGTTTCTATCTCTGACAGTATGATTGCTGTATTGAAGAAAGATGGAACCGTAGAAACCTATGTCATTGGCAGTGGTACCAAGTTATCTACTGATGACTGGAGTGATATTACCGCAATCGCAGCTGGTGATACAGTCATAGCCGGTCTTAAGAAAGATGGTACGGTTGTATGCAGTGCCGGTGATAATTCCATCAGTGATGCCGTATCACAATGGAAGAGAATGAAGTATATTGCGGCTAATGGCAATACGATTGTTGGCTTTGATTCTTCTGATCATATGTATGGTGCCGGTGATAACAATGATGGTCAGTATACAAATACAGACTCCTCTACACCTGAACCTACTGCTTCAGCTTCTGCCTCTGCAGATAAGTTAGATAAGCCGAAGAATATTCAGGTCAGTGAAACAACGGCGAACATTGTCATCAAGTGGGATAAGGTAAAGAATGCGGATTCCTATAAGGTGAATATTTCCGGTATCGGTGATCAGCCTGCCACGAATACAAACCAGGTAAGTATTGCGGCTACACAGTTAACCGATGGGCAGGAATATACAATTACTGTTACCGCAATTCCTAAGGATACGGATAAGTACAGTGAAAGCAGTGCTTCTTATAACTACACCTATAAGGCCAAGACAGTGCAGTTAGGTACACCGGGAGATATTACATCTCACCAATCCAGTAATGGCTGGTCAATTAACTGGAGTGCTGTAGATCATGCGGATTATTATACGATTTCATTCAATGGCGGTGCAGAGATTCAGGTGAGCTCCACAACATACTCTGTATCATCTGATGATCTGTATCCAGGTACATATACAGTTGCCGTAAGAGCATATTCCGCAACACCTACTTATACAGAAAGTGAAGCAGGTACTGCTTCAGTAAATCTGACATATGCGGATAAGGCATACACGGTATTGTTCACGGATGCGTCTGGTAATGTGGTATTTACTGCATCCAATGTACAGTTAACACCTGGACAGAGTTACAGTGCCGGAGCTATCTCTCAGAAGTCCGGCGGCAGTTCTACCGCTATTAACAATCACGTCATCAGTGCACAGGAAGATATTACCCCTTCCCCAACAGATTCTTCTGTTTCCGTAAGGGTTGATAATTAACAGAAAGGAAAGCTATGGATAAAGTCTGGTATTACATGAAGCAGGATAAATCAAAGTATGGTCCGTATTCTGATGCGGAACTGGCTGCTTTGATTAAACAGGAGATTCTGACAGCGGATGATTATATCTGGATGCCTGACATGTCCGGATGGCTGAAGGTAGGTAATTCTATCTATTCTGTTTATATGCCTGCAAGTGAAGAAGATGATGCACCTGTAGAAACATTACAGATGAATGTCATTGATGATGATAAGTAAGAGCCTGTTTCATACAGGTTCTTTTTTGGAGATATGCTATGAAAATACAGGAAGTAATTGATGGATTAAAGAAGTATCATGGTCAGTCATGGAATGGCATAGAGATTACGGAAGAGAATACCAGAGACAGAGTCTTATATGGCAATACGGATGAAGAATGTACAGGAATAGTAACAACATGTTTTGCCAGTGTGGATGTGATTGAAGAAGCACATAAGCATAACTGTAATCTGATTATCTGTCATGAGGCTTTATTCTGGAACCATGGAGATCATACAGACTGGTTAGAGGATAATACAGTATTCCGAAAAAAGAAGGCATTATTAGATGCGTATCATATCTGTGTATGGAGAGATCATGATCATATTCATGCCGGTATACCTGTAAATGGAAGATATGTGGATGGTATCTTTTATGGACTAGCACAAGAGTTAGGCTGGACAGAATATATTACAGGCAATATACAGGATCCACGTACCTTTGTCATACCACCTGTATCAGCATATGATCTTGCAAAGGAACTGATTCGTAAGCTTCATCTGAATGGCACAAGAATCATCGGTGATCCGGATACTGTAGTCCATAAAGTACGTGTACCGATGCATATTATGGGTGATCAGGATAATATGTATATTGAAACAACCGAGAAGGAACATATAGATGCCTTATTAACAATGGAAATGACGGATTATACGGTACAGGAATATATCCGGGACAGTGCCATGTTACAAAGACCTAAGGCAATTATTGCGATTGGTCATTTCAACATAGAAGAGCCGGGTATGAAGTATATGTGTACATGGCTGCCTGAGATTACAGGTAATATACCTGTCTTCTTTATACAGTCAGGTGATGCATATCAGTATGTTACAGGAGAATAATTCATCTGTTTCAGGTGTTTTTGTATTATACTGTTTTAGAAAACTGAAGAAGGGAAATAGTAGTATCTTTTAAGTATACAGAAAGAGAAAGACATGTATGGTGAAAGTGTCTGCTGTATATAAGATATGAATGCATCCCGGAGGGTCTGGCAATACAGAACGTGAATCTGCGTTAAGGATACAGAGTACAAAGAAAAGTGGGACCACGCTGAGGCGTCTTTTTGAGCGGTCCTTTTTTTATTCAGGAGGAGAATATGATTAAGCTTTATAACACAAAGGATCTGAAAGTAGAGGAATTCAAGCCTATTCATGAAGGACATGTAGATATGTATGTATGTGGACCTACTGTCTATAACTATGCACACATTGGCAATGCCAGACCAATGGTTGTCTTTGATGTCTTAAAGAGACTGTTTGAGGCAGAAGGATATACCGTAAAGTATGTTTCCAACTTTACGGATGTCGATGACAAGATTATTAATAAGGCAATTGCGGAGAATACAACCGAAGCTGTTATAGCCCAAAGGTATATTGATGCATATCAGGAATTAAGAAGAAAGCTGAATACAGAATTACCGGATATTACCCCTAGAGTTACTGAGACAATGGATGGCATTATCGATTTTATCAAGGAACTTGTGGATAATGGCAGTGCGTATGTATCTGAGAACGGGGATGTGTATTTCTCTGTAGATGCTGATCCGAAGTATGGGGAAATCAGTCATAATAAGTTAGATGATCTGGAAGCTGGTGCCCGTATTGATGTGAATGAAGGCAAGAAGAATCCATATGACTTTGCTTTATGGAAGAAGACAGATAAAGGTATCCAGTGGGATTCTCCATGGGGTAAGGGAAGACCGGGATGGCATACCGAATGTGTAGTCATGATCAATCAGAATCTTGGTGAGCTGATTGATATTCATGGCGGCGGCATGGATCTGAAGTTCCCGCATCATGAAAATGAAGCAGCCCAGCAGGAGTGCACACATCATAACTGCTTGGCGAACTATTGGGTTCATAATGCCATGATCAACATTGATGGTCAGAAGATGTCCAAGTCTCTTGGCAACACTTTATGGGCAAGTGATGTCATTGATAATCTGGGATTAAATCTGACCAGATGGTTAATGAGTTCCGTGCATTACAGAAAGGAACTGAATTTCTCTGATGAGACAGTAGAAACAGCGAGAAAAGAATTAGATAAGGTATTGAAACCAATTCATCAGCTTGATGTTAAGGCAGCCATGCAGGATGTTACATTAAGTGATGCTTATGATCAGAAGATGTTCCGTGATTTCCTGGATCAGCTTGATGATGATATGAATACACCGAATGCCTATACGGTTATCTTTGAATCCATCAAGAAACTGAATCAGATTATGCGTACAAGAGATATTAACTATGACGAAGCCGCAGAGGTACGCAATGCGGTGGAAAAGATGCTGGATGTATTAGGACTCATTGTGGAGAAACCGGAAGTAACAGAAGAAGACAAGAAGACCTATGCAGCGTGGACACAGGCCAAGAAAGACAAGGACTGGGATACAGCCGACAAGTGCCGTGAAGCATTGAGCGCAAGAGGATTGCTGTAATGGATATACAGCAGTACTCAGGCAGAACATTAGCTTTCTTAGGAGATGCAGTATGGTCTCTTATTGTCAGAAAGTATCTGATTGAAACAGGAGATAACAAGGGTAAAGTACTTCAGAAAGATGCCATTGCCTATGTATCCGCAAAGGCACAGGCTTCTTTCTATGATGCCCTGCATGAAGAAAACTTCTTTACTGAAGAAGAGGAAGAATTATACCGCAGAGGCAGGAATTCTCATTCCGGGGCGGTACCGAAGAATACAGATGTACAGACATATCGCATGTCTACAGGGTTTGAGGCTGTATTAGGAGGTCTTGCATTAGAAAATAAACAGGACCGTATAGAAGAAATATTCCATGCTGTTATCAGAATAAAGGAACAGAATTAATATGATTATCTATGGCAAAAACATGGTAAAGCAGATGCTTCTGGATCATAGACCGGTCAATATGATTTATCTTGCAGTAAGAGATTCAGAGATTGAAACTATGGCACAGCGCTTTCATGTGCGTACAAAATCTACAGATAAGCGTTATCTGACAAAGATAACCGGTACAGAGAAACATCAGGGTATTGCGGCAGAAGTGCCGGATTATAAAACATATTCTTTGGAAGATCTGATGCATCATGTGCCAGAGGGAAAGCATGGTCTGATCATTCTTCTGGATGAATTAGAAGATCCGCATAATTTAGGAGCGATTCTGCGTACGGCAGATGCGGCAGGTGCTGATGGTGTTATCTATAAGAAGAATCATTCTGTATCGTTGAATTCCACTGTAGCGAAAGTATCTGCCGGAGCTATTGATACAGTCATGTGTTGTGAAGTGACAAATCTTTCCAGAGCGATAGAAACATTACAGAAAAACGGATGGTGGACAGTCGGTACGGATATGAATGGTCAGGACTACAGAAGCCTGGACTATGATTTTAACTGTGTACTGATTATCGGTAATGAAGGCAAGGGCATGTCTCGCTTAGTCAGAGAAAAATGTGATTATACGGTATCTTTGCCAATGGTCGGAAAGATAGAATCATTGAATGCATCGGTATCAGCCGGCATCATGATGTATGCCATCTATGATAAGCGTAATCCACTGAATGGATAGTTTTCCACAGTGGAGAGAACCAGAAACAGGTACGTTTATGGGACAGAGTCCCTACTGACTCGTACATATTCTTACTTCATAATAAGGGTATGAATTACTACGACGCAAATCCTTATGAACTGATTTATTACTACCGGTGCGGGTGTGAGTGGGCCATGGAATGGCTTGTCATCATGTACCGGAATCTGATGCACAGAATTGTGACAGAGCTGTGCCACAGCAGACCGGAATTACAGGAATACCATGATGATCTGTATGTAGAAGCTATGATGGGTCTTAATGACGCTGTCAGAACCTATCGTGATGACACCGGTGCTTCTTTCTATACATTTTTAATTCTGGTGGCCAAACGGGCAGTTGCGAACTCCAGCCGTCAGTATCTGCAGTATGATAACAGTCAGCCGGACGGAACTTTTATCAGTCTTGACAAGCCGGTCGCCAGAAACTCAGTGCTGTGTGATGTTGTCTACAGTGATAATTCTCTTTTAAATCCGCTTTACTGCATGAAGTTAGAGAATTTCATGAATGATCTGGATCATACTGCCACATGTATGAGCGACAGAGAAAGACAGGTTTTATATCGCTGGATGCAGGGAGATAAATATAAAGACGCAGCCCGGATGCTTGGATGCAGTGAGAAAGCATATGACGGGTATATGCAGAGAGTGCGCAAAAAGATTCTCAGAACTTTGTTCGATAATGGCTATAAACCTGTAAAATCACGTAAAAAAGCCGCGTTGCACTGAAAGTTTTTGTGTGTTAGAGTATATAGGCGTTTAAGGAGTTTTTCGTCATGGCAAAAGATGATAAGGTCATCCTGGCATGTGAGGTATGCCTGTCGCGCAACTATACGACACATAAATCGAAGAAGAACAAAAGCACGAGACTGGAGTTAAGAAAGTACTGTCCGCATTGTGGAAAAGTAACACTCCATAAAGAAACGAAATGATGAGGTTGACGTATGGCAGAAGATAAGAAAAAAGCTGATACAAAACAGAAAAATAAGAAAGAAAAGCAGCCAAAGGATCACTGGTTTTCAATCAGCGGCATCCATAAGGAAGCAAAGCGTGTAAGATGGCCGCACTGGAAGAGTGACGGTCCTAACAATCCGGGCATTCTGCAGAATTCCGGTGAGGTAATTCTGTTCACTGCTTTCTTCATGGTATTCTTTATACTGTGCAGTCTGTTGATTACATATTTATTAAAACTGATCGGAATAGGAGCTTGATATGGCAGAAGATAAAGATTTAACACAGGAAGAAAAGATCAAGGAAGTTACAGACGACGAACATCATAAGAGATGGTACGTTGTCAATACCTATTCCGGACATGAAAACAAGGTTAAGGAAAACCTTGAAAAACGTGTAGAGACAATGGGTATTCAGGATTCCCTGTTCCGTATTGTGGTTGCCGAAGAACCGGAAATTGAAATCAAGAATGGCAAGAAAGTTGAGAAGATGCATAATCTTTTCCCTGGCTATGTCTTTGTTGAAATGAAGATGACAGATGAAGCATGGTATGTTGTCAGAAATACACCAGGTGTTACCGGATTTATCGGATCATCCGGCGGCGGTGCCAAGCCATTCCCTGTATCCCAGGATGAGATGGAATCTATTCTGAGAAGAATGGGACAGTCTGATAAGAAGGTTTCTGTTGACTTCAAGGTAGGAGACAAGGTCAAGATTCTGAGCGGCCCGTTCTCTGGTATGGAAGGTACAATCAACACCATGAATGATCAGACCCAGACCGCAAATGTATTGACGATGCTGTTTGGCAGAGAAACGCCGACAGATATCAATTATAACGATCTGCAGAGGGCAGATGACTGAGGCAGTATGACAGAATCCGCATCAATTATCACAAATTATATTATCGTTGCAGTGATCTGGTATGTATTACAGGTGATCGGACATCGCAGTGTATTTGCCAAAGCAGGTGTATCAAAAGCCAAGGCATTCATTCCTGTTTTAAGGGAAGTAGAGATGTTCAGAATTTCCTGGAATGACAAGAAGGCAGGTCTTGTCTGGCTTGTATGTGCAGTTGTAGGAATCCTGGGAATTCTGATTGGTTCTTATGCAAATGTACAGATTCTTGGCTGGATTGGTTTCATTGCATTCATTATTGCATTGATATGGATGATCCGCAGAGATTCTCATGAATCAAAAGCATTCAGAAGAGGCGGCGGTATGACAGCCGCACTGATCTTTGTCAATCCGATTGCGAATATTGTTATTGGCAGAAGTACAAGTGAATATCAGGGCGCAAAGTAAGACAGTTCTTTAAGAATTGTCTTTTTATGTAAAGGAGAAGAATATATGATCAGACATGTAATTTTATGGCAGTTGAAAGATGAGTTAACACCAGAAGAAAAGCAGGCATTAAAACAGAAGATTAAAGAGAGTCTTGAAGGCTTACAGGGAAAGATTGATGGTCTTTTATATGTGAAGGTAGCTGTCGATGGCCTGCCTTCTTCCAATGCGGATGTCTATCTGGATTCTGCAGTAACAGATGAGAAAGCCTTAGACGTCTATCAGAACTATCCGGAACATGTAAATATCAAGAAAAATCTGATCGGTCCTAATGCAAAGCTGCGTGTATGCATGGATTTTAAGGGCGAATAAACAAATTTATGTTGAAAAAAGGCATTACTGCCTTTATTATTAATAAGCACGTAATTTTTAACGTGTCTTCATGCGTGGGAGGATGATATCCGTTGAACCACTGCATGCGGGTTTCTAGATACAGGAGGAAAGCCACATGGCAAAGAAGATTACAAAAGTTTCAAAGCTTCAGTTCCCTGCCGGCGGTGCTAAACCAGGACCAGCTTTAGCCGCAGCAGGCATTAACATGCCGCAGTTCTGCACTGCTTTCAATGAGCAGACCAAGGACAGAAAGGGCGACATCGTTCCAGTTATTATCACAGCTTATGAAGACAAGAGTTTTGATTTCGTTCTGAAGACAACTCCGGCTGCAGT